>JAIRLT010000197.1 GCA_031259225.1 Prevotellaceae bacterium | reverse complement strand
GGTCTATGCGCCGCCACTGCCTTTCGCGCGGAGCAAAGTCGGTGCATAGCGGAACGCAGGTACGCCGCGCGCGTGCAGGACGTTCCGCCGTGCATCCCCGCGCTGCGTTCCGCTTCGCTACACTTGCACGGGGTTATCAATATCCCGCCCCTAACGGGGCGCCCGCCCGTCATTGTGAGGGCGAAGCCCGAAGCAATGACGAGGCGACAATTTGAAATGCACCCTTTGGTCTTTTTTTACTTGCAGCCTGCAAATGACTATTTTTTTACATAATGTTTTTTTACTTGCAGGCTGCAGGAATTTAAAATATTCGGAAATTAAACGTAAAATTTAATAGGCTTGCACCAGCACATCGGTCGGGATATGCAGATGGTCGTGTAATTGCCGGATTAAACCAAGTGAAAGTTTTCTTTTCCTATTAAGGATCTCGCTTGCCCGGCTTTTTAATCCGACAATATTTGCCAAATCATTTTGATTATATCCCAACTGTTCCATCCTGAATTTTATTGCTTCTATCGGGTCTGGCAGCGCTATAGGAAAATGTCGCTGTTCGTAATAGTCAACCAAGATACTTAACACTTCCAATTCATCGCCTTCGGCAGAGCCTTTTTTTGCATCAAAAATCATTTCCAGCCGTGCCAGCGCCTGTTCGTAATCTTTCTTCGTTTTTATTGGTTTTATTTTCATGATTTCTAAATTTTATAAGTATACTCGCACTTGGATATTCTTGTTTTATCTTGTTTGGATTTTTCCATGCTGCTTTACTTGCTTCCAAAAACCACGACTTTAATGTTTGTTCGCAATCAGTATGCAACATCCAAAATTCACGTAATATTTTTTTGGCTATTACTCTCACTGTATATTTTTTTATAAAAATACAAAAAGTTCCCGAAGCGGGAAAATTATTTATAGGCGTTTACAAAAACTCCTTCAACTGTTCCAGCCGTTCAATTTCAAAGGTCGGTTTGCCGTTGTGGGGCGTGTGGCGGGGATTATAATAGACCTGGTCGATACCGTACTTTTTTGCGCCTTCTATATCATTCCCCCAATTATCGCCAATCATTAACGCGGTCTTTTTAGTATTATGGAAAGCCGTTACAGCCGCATGGAAAATGCCGGCATCCGGTTTGGGGCAGCCGACTTCTTCGGAAATAAAAACCCGTTGAAAGTATTTATCCAAGCCGCAAGTAGCGATTTTGACATGTTGCACTTCGGAAAAACCATTGGTGATAATAGCCATTGTATATTTCGGGCATAGGTAATCCAACGTAGTAATAGTGTCGGGAAAAAGCGCGGTTTTCTTCGGGCATAAGGCGATGTACTTTTCCCCGCAATACTTTGCCAGTTCATAATTATCGGCGCCAAACGCCCGCAGTGCAAAGTAAAAACGAAGCGTACGCAAGTCTTCTTTTTTCAGGTTGCCTGCCTCATATTCCCTCCACAAACGATGGTTATGCGCCTCGTAGCAATCGTAAAATTCATCGAAACCGGCAATGATGTGCATCAAATTTTGTTCCGCCAAGATATCGCGAATAGCTGCGCGGGCATTGGTTTCAAAATCCCACAACGTATTATCAAGGTCAAAAAGCAACAATTGGTATTTTTGTTTTTTCCAAAACACGGTTTTTCTATTTACAGATTTACGGATTTACAGATTTACGGATTTGGGCTGGCGCCGGAATAGTTGAAAGTTGAAAGTTGCTGACGCGCCAGCTAATTTTCAATTTTCAACTTTCAATTTTCAACTTTCACCGGCAATATGCCTCAATCATTTCTACAATGGCGCGGTGGCAAACAGGACAAAAACCTTTGGTGGTATTGCTTTTCATACGACAGTCCAAAGCCGGGCGGAAAACGCCTTTGCTGATGTAACCGCCGCCTTCAAAAACGCCTACGGTATTGGCATACGCAGCGGTATTGGGCGTCGGAACGGGTGTGTCCTTGTCCAGCAGGTCGCGCCATTTTTTATCGAAATCCACCAGTGTCGTTAAATTCGGCTCCCATGGCTCTGTTTCGAGGTCGTAAAAATCCTGGTAAGCCACTTCGGAGGTATAATATTCATCAGCCAACCCGGCAAACGCATGCCCAAATTCATGCGGAAATACATCTTTCGCCAACGGATGGTCAGACATGCTTAACCCGTAAAAATTATAAATTCCGCCGCCGCCATATTTTTCGGTATTCACCAGCACATAGAGAACATCATAGGGCGTATTCCATGCCAATTCGCAGAGCCGCGTATGGTCGGGCGCCGTTAAATAGCGGTCAATTCCGAAGGTATAGAACCCGGCATCGGCGGCGGTATTTTTCCATATTCCCTCGTGTGGAATGTCGGTACCGGAGGCTTCCGAAACAGCTTCCACCGTCCAGATATTGAAATCGGCGCGGCGCGAGGCGAAGGGTTCCACCGCAAACAGGTAGTCCATGAAACGCGCCGCATCAGCGCGGAATTTTTCCATTTCGCCGGCAGTATATCCTTCGGCAAGGAGCGCCACATCTACCTTCCGCGACGGGTGCCCTTGATGCAATAAAGCGGTTACCGCAAGATGCGCCGGAGCATCCTGCTTGATTTGTTTATCAAACGGGTTGATTTTTGTGGTAAACAATAAATGCCATTCGTTTGTTTTCTTCCTGCGTTCGTATATTTCCAACCGTATTTCTTGTTTCGGCATGGGCAAAAGCAACGAGAAAGGATGCGCCCGCGAAAGGTTTTTTGCCTCTTCGGTCGTGCGCCATTCATAAAACAACGAGCTGAAACCGCGTGAAAAAACCAGTTGGTTATCCGGCGAAAAAACCTTGTAGCAATATTCGCCGTAGTCGAACGGGTCTATCAGGTTTGTTTGCGAGCCGCCCCATTGCGGCTCTTTGTGGAGTCCGGCGAAATAGACGGATTGCTGTTCGGCATTACCGGCAAAAATCAAATCCACACGCAAACGGGTCGTGTCGAAAAAGGTTTGAAACGATTGCGCAAACAGGCTCTGCGCAAACAGGAATAACAGGATTGTAAAAATTTTTTTCATGTATATTTAGTCGTTAGTTGTAAGTCATAAGTCATAAGTCATAAGTCGTAAGTCATAAGTCGTAAGTCGGCTGACGCGCCAGCCAATTAGTCACATTAGCACATTAAACAATTAGTCACATTAGCCCGCGCCAGCCAATTAGTCACATTAAACAATTAGTCACATTAGCACATTAAACTGTTTATTTCGGCGCCATCCGGTAAAGCAGTATGGCGACAATCGCATATAAAATATTCGGCACCCACAATGCAATGGCGGGCGGCAGGAAACCGGAATGTACAAACATTTCGCTGAAACGAAGGAAAAGTATATAGGAAAAACTCAATGCTAACCCGATGCCTATTTTTAACCCGATACCGCCGCGCACCCTGCGCGACGAGAGCGACACGCCAATCAAGGTGAGGATAAATGCGGAAAACGGCACGGCTATGCGGGTGTTTTTTTGTATTAACGCATACTTGATGCTCTTGTCGCCGCGCTGTTTCAGCAATGCAATGTAGTCTTCCAGTTCCGTATAGTCCATTGATTCGGTAAAGTTTTGGCGGCGCTTCAAATCCGCCGCATCCAGGTTAATGGTCATTTCCATTTCTTCGCCGCGTTCTATGGTTTCCCCGCTGTCTTGCAGCGTGCGTTTTACATATTTTGAGAGTTTCCATATTTCCTTTTCTTCGTCCCATCTTGCGCTGCCGGCAGAAATTTTCGAGCGTAATTTATTGTCCGAAAATTTTTCAATGGAAAACTGCTGGGCAGTGTTATTCCACGTGATAAAAGTTTCCATATATACAAAAGTGCCGGTATCTACCTGAAAGTGCATATTCCGGTTGGAATTGTAAAACGGCGAAACGACGTATTGTTCCTCAAACGCCAAGCGTTTGGCATTCGCCGGCGGGATAACAAATAAATTCAATACCAGGCTGAGGGCGCAGATGAAAGCTGCGGAAATAAAATACGGGTACATCAACCGCCGGAAACTCATGCCGCCGGAAAGAATGGCAATAATTTCGCTGTGCGACGCCATCTGCGAAGTAAAGAGGATAACGGTGATAAACACAAACAGCGAGCTGAACATATTGACGATATAGGGAATGAAATTAAGGTAATAATCGAAGATAATAGCCCGCAATGGCGCTTCTTTTTCCACAAAATTCTGTATTTTTTCGCTAATGTCGAAAATGATTATCACCACCGCAATCAACGCCAGCGAAAACAAGTATGTACCTATGAATTTCCGGATAATATAACGGTCAAGAATAAGTGGTCGAAACATTGTTATACATATTAAGGTTCTTTTTTAATTTGTTTGTTCACTATCTTGCCATGCGCCGCCGTCCGGTTTCCCAGCCCCGTCAGTAAATAACTCGTGAAAACCCGGATGACGCTTATCTTTTTCGGATAATATCAGTTTACCGGCTGGTAGCAGCCAGTCAATATTAATCGTGGGGTCGTCGAAGCGGATGCTGCGTTCGGCTTGCGGGGCATAGTAATTATCGACTTTGTAGGTAAAGACCGCCGTTTCGCTCAATACCACAAAACCATGTGCCATGCCGTGGGGCATGAATAACTGCCGTTTATTTTCTGCACTCAATTCAACGGCTACATATTTTCCAAACGTTGGGGAGTCGCGGCGGATATCCACCGCCACATCCCACACCGTACCCTGTACCACCCGCACGAGCTTGCTTTGCTCAAACGGCGGCAACTGGTAATGCAGTCCGCGCAGTACGCCATAGGACGAACGCGACTCGTTGTCCTGCACAAAGGTGATGTGCCCGATGTGTTTTTCAAACGCATCCTGCCGGAATGCTTCCATAAAATAACCGCGTGCGTCGGCAAATACTTGCGGCGTAATAATCCACACGCCTTTAATGTTTGTTTCTTGAAAATCCATGTTTATTTAACCTGCCAATTCCAATAAATATTGACCGTATGCGGTTTTATCCATCGCCGCCCCCAGGGCGCGAAGTTGCGCCGTATCCATCCATCCGTTGCGCCACGCGATTTCTTCGATGCACGCAATATAAAAACCCTGCCGGTTCTGTACCGTCGCCACATAATTGGCGGCGTCCAGCATATTGTCTGCGCTGCCGGTGTCCAACCATGCAAAGCCGCGCCCGAAAAGCTCTACCGTGAGCGTGCCTTCGTGGAGGTACACTTTATTCAGGTCGGTAATTTCCAGCTCGCCCCTTGCCGAAGGCTTTAACCGGCGCGCCTTTTCGCATACGGTGTTATCATAAAAATACAATCCGGGAATGGCATAGTTTGATTTTGGCTGCGCCGGTTTTTCTTCCAGCGAAACCACTTTATTCGTTTTGTCAAACGCCACTACGCCGTACGCACGCGGGTCTTTCACATAATAACCGAATATGCAGGCGCCTTTTTCTTGTACGCTCTTTGTCGCACGGGAAAGCATGGACGAGAAACCTTGCCCGTAAAAAATATTATCGCCCAAAACGAGCGCGCCGCCTTCGCCGTTCAAAAATTTTTCGCCGACAATAAACGCTTCGGCTAATCCGTTTGGTTTTTCCTGCACCTGGTAAGCAAACTTCATTCCCAAGCTTTCGCCTGTTCCAAACAATTCACGGAACAACGGCAAATCGCGCGGCGTAGAAATAATCAATACTTCCCGGATGCCCGCCAACATTAGCGTAGAAAGCGGATAATAAATCATCGGCTTGTCATAGACCGGCATAATCTGTTTGGAAATAGCTTTTGACGAAGGGAACAACCGGGTTGCGACGCCGCCTGCTAAAATGAGTCCTTTCATAATTTTAGGTAAACTGAAAAGTTTTTAATAATGAACAAAGTTAGGAAAAAATATGCAGTCGCAAAATTTTATTAGCTTTGCAAAAAAATTCCGGTAAGGTTAAAATGTATGGGTTATACAATATAGGCATCTACTTTTATTCGTTGATAATACTGGTTGTTTCGCTGTGGAATAAAAAAGCCGGTTTATTCCGCCGAGGACGTAAACACGGGTACAAACAGTGGGAAATCATTGGGCAGGACGGCGCGCCGGTTGCATGGTTTCATTGTTCGTCGCTGGGCGAGTTTGAGCAAGGTCGCCCGTTGATGGAAGCCTACCGGAATAGATTTCCGGCACACAAAATTTTACTGACTTTCTTTTCTCCCTCCGGTTATGAAATCCGGAAAAATTATACCGGCGCCGATTGGGTGCTTTACTTGCCGTTGGATACGCCCCGCAATGCCCGCCGGTTCGTAACAACGGTGAAACCGAAAATAGTGATTTTTATAAAATACGATTTTTGGCACAACCTCTTACATGCCTTGAAAAAGCAGGCTATTCCGGTATATGTGGCGTCGGCGATATTCCGTCCGCCACAAGCATTTTTCCAATGGTACGGCGGATTTTTCCGGAAGATGCTGCACGCCTACCGTTACCTGTTTGTACAAAACGAGGCTTCCAAAGAATTGCTTGCTTCTATTGGTATCACTAATGTGTTCGTCACCGGCGACACGCGTTTCGACCGTGTGTGGCAGTTGGCGCAAACGCCGGAAAAATTACCGGTGATAGAAAATTTTTCCGCCGGGCAACCAACCATTATTGCCGGCAGCACGTGGCTTGCCGATGAAGAAAAACTCGCCGCCGCTTTTGCCGTATTACCCGCCAATACCAAATTAGTGATTGTGCCGCATGAAATCCACGAGGAACATTTGGCGGCTATCGCCAAATACTTTGCACCTTTTGGGGTAACAAGGTATTCAATGGGGCGCGGGGCGCGGGACACAGGTGATAGCCTTGTTCACCGCGTACTGGTGTTGGATACGATTGGAATGTTATCGTCCGTGTATCGGTACGGCACGGTGGCGTATATTGGCGGCGGGTTTGGCGCAGGCATACACAACACGCTGGAAGCGGCAGTGTACGGTATACCCGTAGTTTTTGGTCCCAACTACCAGCGTTTTCGCGAAGCCGGCGACCTGATTTCGCAAGGCGGCGCAGCATGCTATACTACCGGAAAAGAACTTGCCGGCATATTGCAAAAATGGCTTGCCGGCAACCACGCAGGCAACACCAACCGGCAATACGTAGCGCAACATTGCGGCGCCACAGAAGCTATACTGAAGTTATTGCAGGGGTAGCTTGTATTGTGCTGCCCTGTGCAGTTTGGCAGATACCAATGTTACGCTGGATATTTGTTATACTCGACGATTGGCAGACAGGCACTATATTACTACCTCATCATTCACGAATACACCAGTTGTACATTGTGTTAAACGCACCCACAGCGTATATTTTACCGTTAGCATAGGTTCCGCACCCGGTGCATGACCCAGAACCGGATATATGCAATGAGTACCACAGATCAGCGGTTTCTTGGCACGTACAATCTAGTGATGAGCCATCGATGAGCCAAATCCACGGCGCGGCTTGTAAGAGACCTGCACTATATAAACATTTAGCTTCCGTACCCGTTGGTAATCGCCACCCAGACGGACAGGATGAGTTACCATTATACGATGTATTATTGGAATATTTTTTTTTCACTTCCAGTCGCGTGCCGCTACAAGTAGTATAAGTTGCTTCATCTGCCGTCAAATCCCGGCAATAACTTCCTATAGCGGTTAAGCCGGATGTACAGGTGCCGCCGTTATGTACTTCATCCCGTCCAACGCCGCCGGGGCAACCGGTAGGGTCGGTCATGGATGTTATAACAGAGCCTGCATATTTATTGCCACCTTGTATCGTCCCATTACCGGTTATAGTAAAAGGTTGCGTACCTTTTAATGTATAAGTACCGCCGCTGTATGCTACGGCTTGCGGCGGATAGTCGGTAACATACACGCAAGCATTGAATGGATCGGGCGTTGCAGGGGCTAACTTTACTTTCACTGTTGCAGCAAAAGTACTGGCAGTATTGGTAGCAGCCCCTTCCACCCATACGCCGCGCGTGTTGTTGCTTACCGGCGTATATGTAAGTGAAGAATATTGATTGCCGCTGCTGGCAGTAACTGTTGTGGAGTTTGGTACAAGTGTAGCAGGCGACCAACTGCCTAATGTATTTGCGCCGGTGACAGGTTGAATATCTACAAACACCCATACCTCATCGCGGTGGTTAGCGTCGCTGCCTTTCCATGACAAATCGAATGTTACCACTTTCGTTGAATAGTCCACTTTGGTATTGACAATAGTTACCGGAGTAGTGCGCTGCGCGCTGGTTGCAATACTTACAAGCATTGTGAAAAGAAAAAAAAGTTTTTTCATAATTGTATTTATTAAAGTTTTTGATACCTAATTATTGTCTATGTTCTATTTTTTGCAGCATTGGGGTTGTTTGTAATACCAAACACAAACTTTCTCTATAAAACAACCCCTTGCCACAATTTTTTACTTGCTGCCAATTCTACGTTTCTATTTTTATTTGTATTAAAAAGCGAAACGTGAACTTAATTTATTGTTGCAAGAGGTTCCGCAAAGACCCACCATAAAGAATAAACTACAGCCCACGTTTAATTTGGGCATTTGTCCCTTTATGGTCAGAAATATTGCGGATTTCTTACAACAAAACCAAGTCGAAAAATCGACTTCAATCATTAAAAAAAGAACTTCAATAATGCTGCAAATATAGTAACTTGTTTTTTATTTGCAACTATTTTTTAGAAAAAATTATTCGTTACAAATTTCCTCCACGCAAGTTTGACAACCAATCTTCGCTAAGCTGCATCAATTTGGGCGTAGCTTTTGTTATCAGTGTGTTTAAATAGTTTTCATCATAGCGAGGTGAATAATCTTTCAATCTCAACAACTCAAGATTACTTTTGTCTATATCATCGGATGTTATGTATCGCGTACTTTTCATACGAACATCAAAAAAACTATTTCGTCAATTCACTGATGCGGCGGAAAAGGCTGTCTACGCCTTTCAGCAGGTCTTCAAAAATAATGCGAAAGTGCGCTTTAGTTTTGCCTTCCACTTTGCGCGTGCGGTCTATCAGGTTATTGCGTAGCGCCACCGTGTCCTGAATAATGGCAATAGCCGCCTCATGTTGTTTCTCTGGAAACAAATACATGAACGTGTAACAATCCGAGAGTACTTCGCTTATCAGGTAATCAATGTCTTTTTTTATACGTCTGATACTTGCCATAAAATATAATTTAAAGATTTAAAAATTCAAAGATTTAAGGTTACGGTTTAAAATTGCGTTCAAAGGTAGTATTTTTTATTGAACCCGGCAAAATGTGTATCTTCGCAGTCATAAACGGCTGCTTTTGGCAGCGGGTTTTTAAATGAAATATTTTAATTTTTTACTATGATTATAGATACCCTTACCGGCTTGGAACGTTATTTTCCGATGAACCGGCATTTCGAAAAAGTATTCAAGTTCCTGCGCAGTCAACCACTGCACGAATTGGCGGAAGGCAGCTACATTATTGACGGCGAAAATGCTTACCTGACGGTTTCGGTACGCGAAGGGAAAAATGTAGAGGACGCCAAACTTGAAGTCCACGACTCCTATATTGATATTCAAATGCCGCTCGAAGGCGTAGAAACTATTGGCTGGCGCGACCGCAGCTATTGCGAACAACTATCCGGGCAGTACGACGAAGCGAATGACACCGCCTTCTTCAATGACCCTGCCGAAGCGTTTTTCACACTGGAGCCGATGACGCTCGCCATCCTCTTTCCCCACGACGCCCACGCCCCGCTCATCGGCAACGGAAAAATAAAGAAAATAGTTGTAAAAGTGAAAGTGATTTGATGATGTTTTTGATGTGATGATATTATAGCTGTCGCCAATACATAATTTCTAATTCCTTTCTGGCGCCGGCGCTCTTAACTTTTAACTCAAAAAAAATGCGCTATAATGCCGCCACCGGCTGGTTCAAAAAAACGTTTGGCGAACGGTTGCAAAAAGTAACGATTAACGCCGGGTTCACCTGTCCCAACCGCGACGGCACGCTTGGTACAGGCGGTTGTACTTATTGCCTGAACGAGGCATTCAATCCTTCGTATTGCCAACCCCAGAAGCCGGTGGTGCAGCAAATTGAAGAGGGCATAATGTTTCATGCCGTGCGCTACCGTCGCGCCGAAAAATTTCTGGCTTATTTCCAAGCCTACTCCAACACCTACGCTCCTTTGGCACAACTCCGGGAAATCTACCGGCAGGCGCTGGAACACCCGAAAATTGCCGGCATTGTTATCGGCACGCGCCCCGATTGTGTGGACAACGAAAAGCTGGATTACTTCGCCACGCTGGTACAACAGGGAAAGTTCGTTCAAATCGAATACGGCGTGGAATCGTGCTACGACCACACCTTGCAACACATCCATCGCGGACATACTTTTGCACAAGCGGAAGCGGCAATAACGCAGACCGCCGCCCGGGGTATCCACACCGGTGCGCATTTTATTTTCGGACTTCCGGGCGAAACGCGCGAGGAGATGCTGGCGTCGGCAACCATCATTTCCGCTTTGCCGTTGAATTCAGTAAAATTCCACCAGTTGCAGATTATCAAAGGCACCGTGATGGAGCGGGAATTTGCGCAATATCCCGAACGTTTTGTTACATTCACATTGCCGGAATATATTGATTTTTTCATTGATTTTCTCGAACGATTAGCGCCCGACATCATGATAGAACGTTTTATCGGCGAAGTGCCGCCGCGTTTTGTAAACCACACCGTTTGGGGATTGCTGCGCAATGTGGAAATCCTGCGGATGCTCGAAAAACGCCTCGAAGAGCGGGATACAAGGCAGGGGCGATTATTTGCAGGAACGCGAAATAAACCCGTATTGGGCAGGGATGAGGCGTTTTTAGGGTAAAACATTTTCTGTAAATTTAATAGATTTCCCAAGCAGTGCAATGATACCGAAAGGTAATGAATTGTTTTGTATCTTTGCGGTTCAATTTATCAAAAATAATGGCAAATAAAATTCCACGAATAGAAGCCAAAGAACAAGACCCGCAAGTGCGCCGGCACAATTTCGACGAAGTGTGTTTGGGATATACTGCCGGGGAGGCTGCGCTGGAAGCCACACGGTGCTTGCAATGTAAGAACCCGCGATGTGTTTCCGCCTGTCCGGTGAATATTCAAATTCCGTTATTCATTGCGCAGGTGGCGTTGCAAAACTTCGCCGGCGCGGCGCGTATCATTGCCGCCGACAGTAGCCTGCCCGCCGTATGTGGGCGGGTATGCCCACAGGAAACCCAATGCGAAGGCAGTTGTATTCTCGGCGTGAAAAACAAACCGGTGAATATCGGAAAGCTGGAGCGCTTTGTAGCTGACTACAGCCGCGAAAATAATATTGCCTTTTTGGAAAAACAACCAAGCAACGGGCATCGTGTAGCGGTTGTAGGGAGCGGACCTGCGGGACTTGCCTGTGCCGGCGACCTGGCGAAATGGGGATACGGTGTAACCATTTTTGAAGCATTGCACAAAGCCGGAGGCGTGTTGGAATACGGCATTCCGGAATTTCGCCTGCCAAAGGCAACCGTGGTGGAACACGAAATAGACCAGTTGAAAAAATTGGGCGTTATCATTGAAACCAATGTTATCATTGGTCGTACGCTGACGGTAGATGATTTATTCGATGAAGAAAAATTTGAGGCGGTATTCATCGCCTCCGGCGCAGGATTGCCGAAATTCATGGGCATTCCGGGCGAAAACCTGAATGGCGTGGTTTCCGCCAATGAATTTCTGACACGCAACAACCTGATGCGGGCGTACGACACAACTTATGACACGCCTGTTTATGTAGGTAAACGGGTAGCGGTGGTCGGCGGCGGCAACGTGGCGATGGACGCCGCCCGCTCGGCATTGCGGCTGGGCGCGGAGGTGATGATTGTCTATCGCCGCACGGAAAACGAACTGCCGGCACGGATAGAAGAGGTGCACCATGCGAAGGAAGAGGGCGTCGTTTTTCACTTACTGTCCAATCCAGTGGAAATACTCGGCAATGAACAAGAATGGGTACGCGGGATGCGGTGCGTAAAAATGGCGCTCGGGGAACCCGATAGCAGCGGACGCCGCAGCCCGGCAGTCATTCCCGGTTCCGAGTTTGAACTGGACGCCGATGTGGTTATCATGTCGCTTGGCACTTCGCCAAACCCGCTAATAACAAGCACTACAAAAGGACTGGAAACGAACAAACGCCAATGTATCGTAGCTGATGAACATGGCGCAACATCCCGCAAGGGCGTATTTGCCGGCGGCGATATCGTTACCGGCGCCGCCACCGTCATTCTGGCTATGGGCGCAGGACGCAAAGCGGCAAAAGCAATAGATAAGGCGCTACAAAATGCACAATGATTATTTTTTTCTATCTTTGTTGAAATCTTTTATAAAACGAATTAATAAATACTAACTATGGCAACATTAGTAATTGATATTGATAACCGTTCAGATATAAAGAAAATGATTGATACTTTATATTTATTTAGAGGCGTAAAAAAGGTTTCGTTAAAGGAGCATCCTAAATTCTCTGAATTGGACAAATCTATACGAGAAGCTAAATTAGGAAAAACTATACACTGTAAAAACGTTTCCGAATTGATGCAAAATCTCAATGCATAATGTACGAAATAGAATATACGAACCGGTTCAAAAAAAATTATAAACGTATTCAAAAAAGAGGATATGATGTATCATTGCTGTTTCAGCTGGTAGAACAGTTGGTAGAACAAGGTTGTGTGGGTAAAGCGTATAAACCACATAAACTATCAGGAATTTATGCCGGCTATTGGGAATGTCATATTCAATCCGATTGGTTATTGATTTGGGAAATTAAAGAACAAAAAAACGAATTGTTCTACTTTATACGGGAACACATTCGGATTTGTTTTAACATATCATTCAAAATATTTTTGCTTCTGCTATCTCTATGAACATTATCCATTCACCTTTTACCTTTCACCCTTTCATCTTCTTGGAAATAGGATGGCTTGTGCTTGTTTCCGTTGGGGTGGTTGGCTTGTGCGTGGCAGGATTAGCATTTAATATACTGGTTCGCAAAAACGGAAAATTCCCCGAAACGGAAATCGCGAAAAATAAAAACGTGCGGCAACTCGGCATCACCTGCGTGAAGCAGGACGAAATAAACCGCTGGAAAAAATCTCATCAGGAAAACAATACTGCCGCCGGTTGCGACAATTGCACGGGGTGTAAGCCGTAAGTCATTAATGTGCCAATGTGACTGATTGTTTAATGCGGCTGATTATGCTGGCGCCGGCTAATTCATACATCATACCTTCTCCTTCATTGTCCCGTTCGTTGCGGTGAGTTCCATTTGCCGGTACATGGTTTGCCGGCGCATGGCTTCGTCAAAATCCACTAATGCGCCGTCAAATTCGGGACCGTCCACGCAAGTAAATTTTGTTTGCCCGCCAATGTTTACGCGGCAAGCGCCGCACATGCCCGTGCCGTCCACCATTAGCGTATTCAGGCTCACCACCACCGGAATGCGGTACGACTTGGCTTGCAACGCCACAAATTTCATCATAATCATGGGTCCGATAGCGACGATCATATCGTAGGACTGTTTTTCTTCTTCGACTAAATGCTTGATGACGTCGGTTACCAAGCCTTTCCGTCCGGCGCTACCGTTGTCGGTGGTGATGTGTAAATGCGCGCAAACGGCTTGCATCTCCTCCCGGAAAATCAATAACGATGCCGTCTTTGCGCCGATGATGACGTCCACCGTTGCGCCACGCTCGTGCAGCCATTTCACTTGCGGGTACACGGGCGCTGTACCCAAGCCGCCTGCTACGAAGAGCAGGCGCAACCGTTGCAGCTCGTCACCGGTTTTATGCACCAGCTCTGACGGGCGACCCAATGGTCCGACCACATCCAGCAGGCTATCGCCTTTTTCCTTTTGGCAAATCAGCCGGCTTGACGCGCCCACAATTTGCGTAACCAGCGTGACGGTTCCCCGCGATGCATTGTAGTCGCATATCGTGAGCGGGATGCGCTCGCCGGTTTCGGTGGCGCGCACCATCACAAACTGACCGGGCAATGCTGCACGGGCAATGCGCGGCGCCGCTACGTCCATTAAATAAATATCCGTCGCCAAAAAACGCTTTTCTACGATTTCGTACATGTGTTTTCCCCTTAAACTTTGATTAAATGCAAAAATTCTTCACGCGTACGCAGGTCTTTCATGAACATGCCGGTAAACGCCGAAGTAGTCGTTACGGAATGTTGTTTTTGCACGCCGCGAATTTGCATGCACATGTGCGCCGCTTCGATGACCACCGCCACCCCCAACGGGTTCAACGCTTCCTGTATGCAATCGCGGATTTGGACGGTAAGCCGTTCCTGCACTTGCAACCGGCGGGCGAATGCCTCTACCACGCGCGCCACCTTGCTTAAACCCGTGATATACCCGTTCGGGATATACGCTACATGCGCCTTGCCGTAGAACGGCAGCAGGTGGTGTTCGCATATTGCATACAGTTCAATATCTTTCACCAGTACAATTTGCCGGTATTCTTCCTTGAATTTCGCCGAATTGATAATGTTTATCGGGTCTTGGTGATACCCCTGCATAAGGAAAAGCATGGCTTTGGCTACGCGTTCCGGCGTTTTCAGCAGCCCTTCGCGGCTTGCGTCTTCGCCGAGCAACGATAAGATTGCCTTATAATGTTTTTTCAATGCCTCCACCGTTTCCGGGGAATATTGCTCTATTTTTTCAAAACCGGTAGGTGTTGTTTCCATTCCTGATATTATTTTTTTGTGCGAGTGCAAAAGTACAAAAAGTTTCCTTACCGGCAGTTCTTTTTTGCACCAACTTTTGGGGTGAAGGGTACAAGGTTAAGGGTGCAGGGGGCTGGCGCGCCGGCTATTTTTCAACTTTCAACTTTCAACTTTCCACTATACCGGCGCGTCATTCCGAGCGGAGCGAAGCGGAGTCGAGGAAACTGCTGCGACTCTTGCTCCCCTACCCCATGTCCCGTAGTTCCCCCTTTGGGGGTTAGGGGGCTTCCACTCCGCACGCTCATTCTTCGCGTGCTCCGGTCGGAATGACGACTCAATGGAAAATGGATAGTGGTGAATTAGCTGGCGCGCCAGCCACATCTTCACATTTTTTTTGCTTTTCTAAAAATTCTTTCTACCTTTGTGCCGACATTTACGATCTTTAACATTTTGACCGCTTTTATTCTTTATAAAGAAATCTGGAAAAATTTCTCAAATTGATAGAATAATAACCAAAGCACCACTGAGAAACGTGGACTTTTGCTTATCATCAATTTGGGTATTCCAGAACCTCTTTATAAGATAAGTTTAGTTCGCGTTTCGCATTTTATAGCTCATCAACCACTCAGAAAAAAGAACTTCCAGAAACAGACTTCCAGAATAAAAGCCGCCATTATGTTAAAGGTACGAATTACGCGGATTTTTTACGGATTACGCAGATTTTTATAGATTACGCGGATAAGTGCGGCAAAAGGGGATTGTTTAGTGAATGTTTGTGTTTGGGGATAATTATAAATGCGAAACAATCCCCAAAGCCGCAAGAAAGTTGAAAATTGAAAGTTGAAAATTGAAGATGATGCTGACGCGCCTGAGGAGTTAAGAACTAAGAATTAGCTGGCGCGCCCGCCAATTAGAAATTAGAAATCAGAAATTAGAAACCAATAAACTAATACAATTATGAAAAAATTTTACTTTCTTTTCGCAATGCTTGCAAGCATTGCCACCAGCGCACAGGTGACTGTTTCCAACATGGCGACAGATTATACCACCAAGCAGGCGTCATTCACCGTGTCGTGGACAAGCGCGCCACACAACAACCAAATTTGGGTGATTGTGGACTATATTAAGGTAGCCGGCGCCACCACCGTGGGCAGATGGTCGCCCGCTACCGTATCAAGCGTTACCCCTACCGGAACAACCGCTCGTGTTTCCGGACGTCGCGGCTTTTGGCTGAATACTTCCGACGCCAGCGGCAGCGCGAACGTTATAGCGACGTTGAGCCTTGCTGCCGATGTGGAACATTTCAACTGGTGCGCCTACGCATTAAATACGCCGCCCAAAGCGGTATTGCAAGCCAACGGCACATACAAGCTGCAAGGCACGCCGCCCTTCACGGTAAACGGCACAACGCTGGGCGCCGGCGTGAACACTTTTGGCGCCGGCACTTGTATCACGTCCCTGGGCGATGCGACAGATAACCCTACATTTATACCTCCTGACGCACCGGTTGCCAACACCACCAATCCTGCGGCGCGTTGCGGCGCGGGCGCCGTTACGCTTTCTGCCACCGCCTCCGGCGGCACGACCACCGCCATGACCTATACATGGATTGTCGGCGCCAATGCAGCGCAAAAGACGACTACCGGCAGTTTGTCCCTTTCTTCGGTGGCAGTAGGCAGTACCACTTACAGCGTAACGGTGACCAATGCCGCCGGCTGTACCAGTGCGGCAAAAACTGGTACAATAACCGTTCACGGCTTGCCGGAAATTACCCTTACTACTGCGAATAGCAGCCAAACGGTAACGTACGATGATGCCATTGCACAGATAGAATATACCACTACTAACGCCTCCGGAGCAACTTTGACTGCCGGCAGTTTCCCGGATGGCGTTTCCGGCACATGGTCAAATGGTGTATATACCATCAGCGGCACGCCTACGGCAATCGGCACATTTAATTATACGGTTACCACAACCAACAATCTTGGTTGGACGAATGCCTCTGCAACCGGAACACTCACTATAAACCTGAACTGTACCAATTGTGCAATATGGACGACTTGTGACGATTTCAAGATGGTGTCTAGTGTGTCTTACGAGAACACCGAACGTATGAGTAATATGGCTGCCGAGCGTGAGTGTCAACGTAAGGGTGATGGTTGGCGTGTGCCATCCGCCGCTGAGATCGCGTGCATGTGCGAAAATAAAAATGACCTGCCTGGTGGGTACCTCACAGATGGTCGGTATTGGTACGATGTCAATAAAATAGGCGATAGAACCGGTGCCTGTTGTTATTTCAGTGATTGCGACATGCATATGCAATCGTCTGGTTTTCTAGCCTCCGTTAAGTGCGTAAAGTAGCCTCCCGTTGTAAGAAAGTATGTAAGTTATATAATAAACTATGAAAATGAAAAAATACAGCAGGAAGGGCAGGGTATCAATGCAACCTATAGGGTGTCGTCACGCAACCCTATCCGAGGACACCTCCCCCCAGCAGAGGAGTTAAGAACTAAGAGTTAGGCTGGCGCGCCGGCTAATTAAGAATTAGGAATTAAGAATTAGGAATTAAGCTGGCGCGCCAGCAACATTTAACTAAAACTTCGCGTAATCCTTTTATAAATTCGCGTAATTTAAAAAAACGAAATGAAAAGTGAACAAATAATAAGGTTGGGGAATTTTTCAAAAGTTATTGGAAGCTTTTCAAAAGTTCCGGGAAAGTTTTCCAGACGTCTTGGAAACTTTTCAATCGTTATTGGAAACTTTCCAATCGTTATTGGAAACCTTCCAATCGTTATGGGAAACTTTTCAATCGTTATTGGAAACCTTCCAATCGTTATTGGAAACCTTCCAATCGTTATTGGAAACCTTCCAATCGTTATTGGAAACTTTTCAATCGTTATTGGAAACCTTCCAATAACGATTGAAAACCTTCCAAGACATTCCGGAAATGTCCCCATTGTTGTTGAAATGGCTAAAAACCATATATATAATTATTAACTTTAAAACAAGGAGGTGAAATATGGGTAAAAATTACATACCCTATTCCGACGCCGGCTTTAATACATGGCAGGCGCTCTTGATGTCCAATGT
>JAIRLT010000193.1 GCA_031259225.1 Prevotellaceae bacterium | reverse complement strand
CCGGCGCTTACGTGCGCAAGTGTATAAATTTTCTGTGCCCAAGTGCACAAAAAAAAGCAAGCCCCGCACTGCTGCGGGGCTTGCTGCTGCTTGGGCCTTCCCTTTGTTGACCTAACAGGATTCGAACCTATACAAACAGAACCAAAATCTGTTGTGCTACCATTACACCATAGGTCAATAGTACAAAATTAAATTTTGCGGATGCAAAGATAGTGTTTTTTTGAAAATCTACAAAAGAAAATATGTATCTTTGTGCCAATAAAGAGATATGTCAACATTTTGCTATTGGTTATTTTTAGTGGTTTTGTACCCGCTTGCCTGTTTGCCGGGACGTGTATTATTTGCCTTTTCCGATGTGTTATATTTTTTGGTATATTATATTTTCGGCTACCGGAAAAGTGTGGTCTATACAAATCTGGCACGCTCGTTTCCATGGAAAAATTACGGCGAAATAAAAAAAATAGCCAAACAGTTTTACCGGTATTTTACGGATTTGTATATTGAAACAGCCCGCTCGTTGTGTTTTTCACGCGCTAAAATGGGCAAGCAGATTATTATCGAAAATCCGGAATTACTCGAACACTACAGGCAACAGGGCAGGAGCACAATCATTGTTACGGCGCACTACGGGAATTGGGAATACCTTTCAAGGATATCGTTAAGTTTCCCGATAAAGGTAGCTTATAAACCACAGAGCGTCCGGGTCGCCGATAAACTTATGGCGCACCTGCGCACGCACTATCAACGCGATTGTATAATCCCGATGCAGGATATAGCACGTTATATGCTCCGGCATAAATCGGAAGTATGGAATTATATATTTATCGCCGACCAGTCGCCGTCGCCGCAATCCAAATGTTGGGTGCGTTTCTTAAATCAGGAAACGGTATTTTCCGGCGGCGCGGGGAAATTAGCGCAGTCTTTGGATTTGCCGGTATTGTATGCCGAGCTGTTGCGCACCGGGCGCGGGCGATACCGGTTGCTCTTTACGCCTGTCTGCGGGCATGCCGCCCAACTTTCCAGTCTCGAAATTACCCGCCGCTGTGCGGAACTGATGGAGCAAACGATCCTTCGCGAACCCGCGTACTGGCTCTGGACACACAAACGCTGGAAACGGAAGAGAGCCGGAAATCAGTGAAAGCGGGTAAAAATAGCGGCTCCTTCCCGCCGTGCAGATGCAGCAAAATTAACTTTGTCTCGTTATAATAAATGAACGGACGAACATATGCTAACTGCTTTCACAACCTCCAACCCGCAAACCGCCACGCTGCAAACGCAGATGTATAATGCGCATTACCGGCGTATCTACAACACTTGCCTGCGCATTATAGGCAACCCGCCGGATGCGGAAGAAGCCATGCATGATGCGTTCCTGAAAATTTTTGCACATGTGCATAAAATCACCGGCGAAAAAGCCTTTTATGCATGGAGCCAAAGTATTGCTATCCGCACGGCTATTGACAGGGTACGGAAAAAGAAAATTTATTTTGAACCGGTAGAAAACCTTGCCGTCATGGACGAAACGCCGGAAGCGGAAGACCCCGCCGCATGGAGCGTCGAAGCCATTAAGCAAAAACTAATGGCTTTGCCCGCCGGCTACCGCGTAATTCTTTCGATGCGCCTGTTTGAGGAGTGCTCCTTTCAAGACATTGCCGGGGCATTGAAAATAAAAGAATCGACCGTGCGTTCACAGTTTGCCCGGGGACGGCAAAAATTGTTGCAATTACTGGAAAGCAAATAAATTTACAATATAAATTGTACGATTATGAAAAAGAAAGAACATACAAATCCGCCCGCCTCCACTCCGGAAGAAAGGATGCCGTTGGAACGGTTTATCAAAAATAATTTACCCGCTTTCGACGAAGCGCCTGCCAGCGGTCATTATGAACGGATGCAAGCCAAATGGGCAAAGGCGCGCCGCCGCGCTAAAATACTTTCTATTTCGCAAATGGCGGCGGCTGCTTGTATTATAGCGGCATTCACCGTAACCGTTTTTTTGTATGACCATGCGCCTGCTACGTTGCCGGAGGCAGTAGTCCTTTGCGAAAATGCGGCGGATATGAAAAGTTGTTACCTCAGCAAAATGAACGACGTCGCCGCGCAAATCCGGGCAATAGCCGCAACCCTTGACGATATAGACCCGCAAGAGGTGATGATAGAAGTGGACAACCTGCTGGCTACCGGCGACGACATTGAACAGGAACTGCCCGGCGAACTGTCCGGCGAGGCGGCAACAGCCGTTTTATCCAATTACTACCAGCATAATCTCGAGAGCCTGCAAACCATCATCCAGCTATTATCCGATGCGAAGATGTGAAGATGTGCCGGCGCCAGCCAATCAGAAATCAGAAATTAGAAATCAGAAATTAACAATCAAAAAAACTACAACAATGAAAAAAATTATCTTATTGCTTATCTTGTCGGGCATGGCGCTTGCCGCCGCCGGGCAATTGACGGAAACGCGGGAAGTTTCCCATTTCACCGGTATCTCTGCTTCCAGCGTCTTTGATATCACCGTAACCAAGGGCGCTACGGAGTCGCTGGTGATTACCGCCGACGAAGACGTGATGCCTTACGTACGCAGCGAAGTCAGCGACGGCGTGTTAAAACTGTATATCGACCGGGATGTGCGGAACGTGAAAATCCTGAAAGCCGCTGTTACCATCAAAGAATTAGACATGGTGCGGCTTTCCGGCGCTTGCAGGCTGGCAAGCGAAGAAGTGTTTACGCCTGCCAAATTCAGCGGCGACCTCAGCGGCGCGTCGTCGCTGCAGCTCACAGTAAAAACCGGGCAATTATCGCTCGACGCCAGCGGCGCTTGCAGGGCTACGCTTGATGCTACGGTGGAAAACACGGTTGTCTTCGACTTCTCGGGCGCGACGAAAATACAGGGCAACCTGACAGTGGACAACCTGACGGTCGATATGAGCGGCGCCAGCCGGTTGGAATTGACCGGCACGGCTAACGGCGCGTCGTTCGATATATCGGGCACAACGAGAATACAGGCGGAAAACTTCCTGCTTAAAGATGCTTCGGTAAAATCGTCGGGCGCCAGCCGCGTGGATTTGCATGTAACGAAATCTTTACGCGTACATTCGTCGGGCGCATCGGCAGTACGTTATAAAGGCAGCCCGTCCACGTTTGACGTAAAAACCAGCGGCGTCGCCGGATTAAAGAAAATAAACCAATAAAAAATAATTTTATGATGAAAAAAATGATGTTCCTTGCGGCGTTGCTCATGAGCTTTGCCGCTACCGCCCCGCTCTTTGCGGATAATAATGAAAAAGAGCTGAAAGAACCGTTTGCCGTGTATAAATTCCCGGCAAAGGATATCAAAAAAGTAACGGTTTCGACAGCCGGCGGCAGCATCCGCGTTAATGGCGACGCCACAGGCGAAGCAGTGGTTGAAGTATGGGTTCGCCCGTCGTCCGGCAGGAAAAAATTGTCGAAAAAAGAAATTAAAAAACTCCTTGACGAGTACTATACGTTGAGCGTAAAATCCGTTGCAGGCGAACTGCATGCCGAAGCCGGGCACGCCAGCGGTACAAAAGGGACTCTCAGCAATGGTTTGAGTATATCCTTCCACCTTAGTGTACCGCAGAAAGTAGCATCCAAACTGTCCACCAGCGGCGGCAGCATCCATATCCGGAACTTAACCGGCAAGGAAGAGTTAAACACCAGCGGCGGCAGCCTGCACATAGAAGACGTGAACGGCACGGTTACCGGTCGCACGTCGGGCGGCAGCATTCACCTTTCCGGCAGCCAAGGGATAATAGATCTGGCTACCTCCGGCGGCAGTATCCATGCAGAAAACAGCCAAGGACAACTGAACCTGAAAACAGCCGGCGGCAGCCTGCGGTTAAGCGGACTTAGGGGCAATATTGATGCGGCAACCAGCGGCGGCAGCATCCACCTGTCCGGTTTGACCGGCACCGTGAAAGCGAATACCTCCGGCGGCAGCGTGCATGCCGACCATGTGGATGGCGCGCTTATCACCGGCACTTCCGGCGGCAGCATGAAACTTACCGGCATTTCCGGCAACCTGGAAGCCCGCACCACCGGCGGCAGTATGAATGTACAAATGACATTGGTAAGTGAGTATGTACGTTTATCCAACTCCGGAAACATCTCGCTGTCATTACCCGGCGACACGGGATATACCCTGAAAATTCAGGGCGACAGAATAGAGACGGAGGCTATTAAAAATTTCCAAGGCACTTTTGAATCGAAATATATAGACGGTACCCTTAATGGCGGCGGCGCGGAAATCAGCGTCAAATCGTCGCAACGGGTCAAATTGACGTTTGAATAAAAAAGTGGGTGAAGA
>JAIRLT010000149.1 GCA_031259225.1 Prevotellaceae bacterium | reverse complement strand
GTTTCCTCTTACAAGATAAAAGTTTCCTCTTACAAGATAAAGGTTTCCTCTTACAAGATAAAAGTTTCCTCTTACAATAGGTAAATTAAAAATTTTCATGTAAATTTGACCCCTGAATTTTCAAATGATTTTTCAAACAGTATGAAACGCCTTTCGCAATTGACCGCTCAATGGAGTTTCCAACTTCGCCGGCTGCCCGAGCGGCGGCTTATTTTGTTACTGGCGGTGGCAGTCGGCTTTGGCAGCGGTCTGGCAGCGGTGTTGTTGAAGAACAGCATCCACTTTATCCAGTGGTTTGTGAATGGAGCGTGGAGAGTGGAAAGTGGAGAATTGGCTGGTGCTTCGCAAATGGAGAGTGGAGAGTGGATAATGGAGAATGGGCTGGCGCATCTGCCACTTTCCACTCTCCACTCTCCATTCTCCATTCTTCCCTATATCGTTTATCCGGGTATCGGCATGCTGGTGTCGCTGCTGTTTGTGCGTTACGTGGTCAAAGCCGATATCGGGCATGGTATCACGAAAGTGCTTTATGCGATTTCACGGAAGAAAGCAAAAATCAAGGGGCATAACACATGGAGTTCCATGGCGGCAAGTGCGCTGACTATTGGCTTCGGAGGCTCGGTGGGGGCGGAAGCGCCGATTGTTTATACCGGCGCGGCTATCGGTTCGAAGGTGGGGCAGGCGCTGCGCCTGAAAGAACGGCATATTGCCCTGCTGCTTGGCTGTGGTGCGGCAGGGGCGATTGCGGGCATATTCAAAGCGCCGCTGGCAGGTATCGTGTTTACGCTCGAAATCCTGATGTTCGATTTGACGATGACCTCTATCCTTCCGTTGCTGGTGTCGTCGGTTACGGCTACAGCCGTGTCGTTCCTGCTGCTGGGCGACGTGGTGCAGTTCCCTACTGGCAATATCAGCCTTTTTTCCATGTCCAACCTGCCTTATTATCTATTGCTGGGCGTGTTCTGCGGATTTGCCTCGCTGTATTTCACGCGCGGGACGCTCTACATCGAAAGCCGGCTGAAAAGCATCAAAAAGCCGCTGTCACGCTGGCTGTGCTGCGCTGCCGGGCTGGGACTGCTGATATTCTTCTTCCCGCCGCTCTACGGCGAAGGCTACGATGCCCTGTCGGCGCTGCTCAATGAAGACGTAGGGAAAGCTTTTGGCGGGGATATCTACGGCAATTACGGAGATGAAACATGGTTTGTGCTGCTGTTTTTCGGCGGCGTGCTTTTACTGAAAATCTTTTCGATGTCGTTTACCAACAGCGGCGGCGGCGTAGGGGGGACGTTCGGACCTACCCTGTTCATGGGGGGCATTGCCGGGTTTTTGGTTGCCCGGTTAATCAACCTGAGCGGGATGGCGGAAGTGCCGGAAGCCAATTTCACCTTGGTGGGCATGGCGGGGATGATGGCTGGCGTGATGCAGGCGCCGCTGACCGCTATCTTCCTTATTGCGGAAATCACCAAAGGGTATGACCTCCTGATGCCGTTGATGCTGGCGTCCGCCGTGTCGTTTGTTACCATCCGCGGGTTTGAAAAACATTCTATCTACACCAAACGGCTTGCATTGCGCGGCGACCTCATCACACACGACAAGGACAAGGCGGTACTCACCCGGCTGTCCATACAGCCGCTTATCGAAACGAACTTCAATGCCGTGTTGCCCGACCATACGCTGGCGACGCTGGTAAAAGTCATTTCGCGTTCGCACCGGAATTTATTTCCCGTGATAGATATACATAGCAACCTGCTGGGCGTGGTGCTGCTCGACGACGTCCGCCCCATTATGTTCGACGCCGAACGGTACGCCACTGTTTTTGTGCGCGACCTGATGCAACCCGTGCCCGCTACCGTGGAAGAATACGAAAGCATGGAATCGGTGCTGAATAAATTTGAACAAACCGGCGCATGGAATTTGCCGGTGGTTTGCGGCAATAAATATATCGGCTTTGTTTCCAAATCAAAAATATTTAATGCCTACCGGCAACAATTACAAGAATTTTATTATGAATAGTACGTATATTTCTCTTATCGCACAGACCATCGGCGTGCAGACATGGCAGGTAGAACACACCTTGCAGCTCCTGTCCGACGGGGCGACTATCCCGTTTATCAGCCGTTACCGTAAAGAGATGACAGGCGCACTCGACGAAGTGCAGATTGCCGAAGTGAAACACTTGGCTACCCGCTACGACGAACTGGATGCACGCAAAAATACCATCCTCAAATCCATCGAAGAGCAAGGTAAATTAACCGATGAACTGAAAGCAAAAATTGACGCCTGCCTCGCCCTGCCGGCACTGGAAGACCTTTACTTGCCCTACCGCCTAAAACGCCGCACACGCGCATTCCTCGCCAAAGAGAAAGGACTGGAACCGCTGGCGATGATGATACTGCAACAGCAAACCGACGACTGGGATGCCGTCGCGAGAAAGTTCTTCAACGAAGCAGTCACAAGCGTGGCAGACGCATTAGCCGGCGCACGCGACATCGTCGCCGAGTATATCAACGAAGATACGCAAGTACGCGACGCCTTGCGCCGCCTGTTCCGGAACGACGCGGTGCTGTATGCGAAAGTGATAAAAGCGAAAGAAACAGAAGGCGGAAATTTCAAGAATTATTTCGATTATAAGGAAAATATCCGGCATATCCCGTCGCACCGTTTCCTTGCCG
This sequence comes from Prevotellaceae bacterium, assembly GCA_031259225.1. GTDB lineage: Bacteria > Bacteroidota > Bacteroidia > Bacteroidales > UBA932 > JAIRKX01. Next base: position 2,045 of record JAIRLT010000149.1, on the reverse strand, counting down.
TGCTGCGCGGCAACCACGAAGGCATTTTGTCTATAAAATTAGTCCCCGATGAAACATCCGCCATAGCTATAATGGAAAAAATACTCGTGCGTACGGCAACCGGTAGCGCCCAGTTGAAATGCGCTATCACCGATGCTTACAAACGCCTGCTGTGCCCGTCGCTGGAAAACGAAATACTCTATGAACAAAAAGAACGCGCCGACGCGGAAGCCGTCAATGTCTTTGCAGAGAACCTGCGGCAGTTGCTGCTCTCGCCGCCGCTGGGACAAAAGCGCGTACTTGCCATAGATCCGGGCTACCGCACCGGTTGCAAGGTAGTGTGCCTCGATGCACTGGGAAATCTTGTGCACAATGAAACCATTTATCCACACCCGCCACAGAACGAACGCGTCGCCGCCATGAAAAAAATCGTGGCGCTGGTCGGCGCCTATAAGATCGAAGCCATTGCCGTCGGCAACGGCACTGCCGGTCGCGAGACGGAGCATTTTATCCAGCGTATTGCCTTTCCCCATAAAGTACTGGTTTTTGCAGTGAGCGAAGACGGCGCATCGGTTTACTCTGCGTCGCCGGTGGCGCGGGAAGAATTCCCGAAGTATGATGTAACCGTACGCGGCGCGGTATCCATTGGTCGCCGCCTGATGGATCCGCTCGCCGAATTGGTCAAAATTGACCCGAAATCTATTGGCGTCGGGCAATACCAGCACGACGTTGATCAAACCAAACTGAAAGAACGGCTGGACACAGTGGTGGAAAGTTGCGTAAACAAAGTGGGCGTAAACCTTAACACCGCCAGCAAACACCTGCTGACTTACGTGTCCGGTCTGGGTCCGCAATTAGCGCAGCATATCGTGGATTACCGCACGGAACACGGTAATTTCCGCTCGCGCGAACAATTGAAGCAGGTAAAGCGGCTCGGCGAAAAAGCCTTTGAACAGTGCGCCGGCTTCCTGCGTATTCCCGACGCCGACTACCCGTTAGACAACAGCGCCGTGCATCCCGAACGCTATGCGCTGGTGGAACGCATGGCGCACGACCTGCATAAAAGCGTGGCAGACTTGCTCGCCGACGGGGAAACGCGCAAACAAATTATACTGGAAAATTACGTGGACGACAATGTCGGGCTGCCCACGCTAACCGACATCATGGAGGAATTAGCCAAGCCCGGGCGCGACCCGCGCATCTTGGCAAAGGTACTGGAATTTTCGCCAGACATATTTACTATTGACGATTTGCAACCGGGTATGGTATTACCGGGCATCGTTACCAACATCACCAACTTCGGCGCCTTTGTGGACGTGGGTGTGAAACAGGACGGGCTGGTGCATATTTCGCAACTCTCCGACCGCTATGTCGCCAATCCCTACGAGGTGGTCAAACTCCACCAACACGTAAAAGTCAAAGTCCTCGAAGTGGACGCCGCCCGGCGACGAATAAGTCTGAGCATGAAAGGGGATGGCTGACGCCGAAACAATTTACGGATTTACAGGTTTAATGTGTTAAAACGCCCTGAATGAATTTACAAAAACCATCAGGCATTGCCATATCAAATTATGTAATGAACCTGTAATAAATAGTTCATCCGTAAATCGCAAATATTTGTTACCTTTGCGCACAAAAAAATATATACTTTCTATGAATTTATCCTTATTTTTAGTAGTTTTACTAACAGCCATAGCGTTGGTAGTGGCTGCTATGGTGATTGCGCGGCTCATTTCCCCGCGTTCTTATAATAAGCAGAAGGCGGAAGCCTACGAATGTGGTATTCCCACGCGCGGCAGTTCATGGATGCAGTTCCATGCGGGGTACTACCTGTTTGCCATTTTATTTCTGCTGTTTGATGTGGAAACCGTACTGCTCTTTCCCTGGGCGGCATCCGTCAGGGCAATGGGCGTGGATGGGCTTATCACTGTATTGTTCTTTTTAGTGGTTTTAATTCTTGGATTGGCGTATGCCTGGAAAAAAGGAGCTTTGGAATGGAAGTAAAAATTAAATCGATGAAATATGAAGATTTCAAGGATAACGAAGCCTTGGAACAACTTCGCGCC
>JAIRLT010000120.1 GCA_031259225.1 Prevotellaceae bacterium | reverse complement strand
TTATATTTCCTCTGTGGTTTTCGAACCGTTCTACGAGGTTGGCGCCGGACTGGATATTTATTTTTATTTTTTTAAACTTTCATTGGAAATTAAATATTCGGGAACGGTTATCAATAACTTGGGTTCAAGCATGGTTGCCGGGCAGGAAGCCTACTACGACGCCATTGACCGCCTCAATTCGCAAATATTTATTTTTGCCATCCACATCGAATAAATTTACAGATTTACGGATTTACAGATTTACAGATTGGGCTAACGCCGGAACAATTTAAAGATTTCAAAAAGAACCGCCGGTACATTTTTGCACCGGCAGTTCTTTTAAATTTTTAAATTTTTATTTTGTCATTTTATTGCGCATGTAAATAGCTTGTCCTTCCACCGGTTCTTGTCCGTTTTGCAGGTAATTGAATTTTCGCAACGAAGATAATTTTACGGCATAATGTTGCGAAATTTGCCATAACGTTTCACCTTTATCGGCGATATGCACCGGTTGCAGTTTCGCCGCTTTGCGTTTCTTGGCTTCGATGTACACCACTTGTCCTTTTTGCAAGGCTGTATTGGCAGCCGCGTCGTTAAACAATAAGATGCGGCGGAGTTGGATGTCGTATTCAACAGCAATTTTTGCATACGTGTCGTTGGTGCGCGCCAGGATATACTGTACGCCGTTGCGTTCGTATACCTCGCGGCTGATGTTGATAACCGCCCGTTTCCTGAGTGGCGTTTCCGCCAGTTTCGGCGCTTCGATGACCGATGGCGCAGGCACTTCTATGGCTACGCCGGTATCGTAAACATACAATTGATTTTCTTCAATAATTTTTATCAGCCGTTCGGCATATTGGGGATTGGTGGCGTAGCCGGCTTTTTTCAAACCATATGCCCATGCCTTGTAATCGGTCGGTTCGAGGTCGAACAGGAATTTGTAGCGGTCGCGGTAACGCAGGAAATCCGAATGGTCGCGGAAGGAACCTTCAGGCGAAGGATATTTCCGGAAACATTCTTGCCGTTCGTCGTCGTCATGGTAAATGCGTTCGCCCGCCCACGACCGGTGGCACTTGATGCCAAAGTGATTGTTTGCTTCCAGCGCCAAGCGGCTGTTGCCGTTGCCGGACTCCAAGCATCCTTGCGCCAGGATAATGCTGGCGGGAATACCTGTTTCTTTCATTTGCCGTACCGCTAAATCTTTGTAGAGGGCGATATATTCCGTGCGTGTGATGGCGGGCGCCGTAGTTTGCGCCGTAGTAGCCAATGGCGCGGAAAATAAAAGGATAATTAAAAACCAACCGTATTTCATAATTTATTGCATAAAAAAACTTACTTTGTCATTCATTTTCCGCCGGCGGGCAGGAAAAAACTGAAGTTCACGGCGCCGTAATTCCGGTGTTCCGCAAATGCCGGATGCGTGGAAAAATCATACCCGGCAGCGTGTTCCAAGATAAGGCAACCGTGTTCCCTGATGATTTTTTTCCCGATAATTCTTCCGGGTAAAGTGTCGATGCCTTCCAAATCGTAAGGCGGGTCGGCAAAGATTACGTCATAACCGGCGGTGCATATTTCCAAAAAATCAAACACATTTAGTTTGATAGCGTGTATTTGCGGGAGTTTCAAGTCGCCGGTGGTTTTTTTTATAAACCTTGCATGCAGCGCATTCATCTCTACTGCGTCGATGTGCGGGCATCCGCGCGAAGCAAATTCGTAGCTGAGGCTGCCTGTGCCGGCGAATAAATCCAGTACGTGGATAGTGGAAAAATCATAGCGGTTTTCCAAAATATTAAAAAGGCTTTCTTTTGCGAAATCCGTGGTAGGGCGCGCCTTGAAACGCGCCGGCGGCACAATGGTTTTTCCACGGAGCATACCGCTGATTATTCGCATTGCGGTAAAGTTAAAAGTGAATGGTACGTGGCGGCTGCTTCTGCGCCTACTTGCAAGCCGGCGGCGGCAGTATACACGCTTTTTACATTCCTGAAATAGCGGTGCAATAAATTTTGCTGTTCCGCCTGTACTGCGCCCATATAATACAGTGTAACACTGTGGGTGCGCAGCCTGTATTGTTGCAGGATAAATGCAAGGTAATACACCACGTCGGTAAAGGCGGTAAACGCATAAGTATTGCTTAACAGCAAAGCGTTGTCGCGATATAATTCCACATCGGCGAGTGACGGCGCGAGGTGCAAGACCAGCCGGTCGTGCCCGTCCAATGAATTAAACTGCGATAACAGTTGCACGTGCGGATGTACAAAGCGCGTTCCGGGCTGGTACTTGAGGATGACATTTGCTTGTGGACTCGGTACGGCAAAGACCAGCATCGCCTGCATATCCGGCAATGTGCGGTAATGTATTTCGTCAAGTTCATCTAACGGCGCGGCATAGGCAAGGCATGTGCGTAATTGCGCCGTATCTGCAAAAGCAGCAGGGATCAGTGTGGCTTTATTGGAAAAAAATGTCCATGTGCCGGATTTATAGGTTTGGTGTAATAACGGTTCCTGTTCAAAAAGCGCCGCCAATTCTTTTGCTTCGTCGTCGTACGAAAGAACGGCGTGCGGATAGGCAAGGCGTTTTAATGCTTTTACCGCGCCGGCGCCGTCCGTTACGGCAAAAGCAAAACCTTCCGCATCTACTTGTCCGGACAAGTGTAAGCCGTTTGTTTGAGAACAGTCAAAAGTAGTATCAATAAAGGTAAACATGTAATTACCGCCCGCTATCTGTGGCTGCAAATGTACAAAAAAAAGGCTGTCGGGCAAAATACATTATGAATTAGGAATTAAGAATTGGGAATTAGGAATTGGCTGGCGCAGGATAATGTGCTACTGTGACTAATTTTTTAATGTGACTAATTGGCTGCCGCGCCTGAGGAGTTAAGAACTAAGAGTTAAGAACTAAGAGTTAGGCTGCCGCGCCAGCCTATTTCTTAATTCTTAATTTTTAATTCTTAATTCCTAATTTGCCGTCGCGCCAGCCGCTCCCCCTCTCTTAGAGGGGACTTGGGGGGAGGTGTTCATTACTTGACCTGTGCCAACAGCGTTTGCAGGGACGCTGCGGTGGGTTGACCGACGGCAGGATATTCACTGAACAATACCTGCCTACCTTCCAACTGCGTACTTTTCAAGTCCCGGTTTATCCGTTCGGGCGACGACTGCAACCCGGTGATGGTGCACAATTCCCCATATTGCGTCTTTTCCGGAGGCGAGAACGTATAGCCCATCCACACATATTTTTTTTCTATTTTGCCCCAGTAGGCGTATGACTCCTTGTTGGCAACGACAATGAGTTTGGGTTTTATTACGTTCTCAATAGTATATTGTGTGAGTTCGAGTTGGTCGATGGCAAAGTTCCGCCAGTCGTTAGTTTTCTCGAAACGGATGAATTCTTTCCTTATCGCGTCCTGTCCCTTATGCCTGAAATAGAAAATGTCCAAGTAGGCGGCGCGGGGGCGCAGGTCAATGCCCGGCAGGGCGTCATAGACCATTTTGCGCATGTTCCGCCAATAATTGTCCTTGAGATGGTCGTTATAAACTATCTCCCGAAAGCAGAACGGCAAAATCCCGTTTACGTCTTTTTTTTCATTAAACGATGGGTTGATGCCCGTAATGAGCAGGTCTTTTTGTTC
>JAIRLT010000060.1 GCA_031259225.1 Prevotellaceae bacterium | reverse complement strand
GGAAGATGGGGCATGACCAATGCCTTGCGGCTGAATTTCTCGCCGGTAGAACGCCGGGGCGACTATTATATCGAATGCAATGGCGCCACCTCTCCTGTTTTCAGGATTGACGGCGGCGTATATGACGGCACGGCAGATTTTATTTTGAATTACATGCGGCAGCAACGTTGCGGTTTCAATCCGTATTTGGACACCCTTTGTCATCAGCACGACGGATTTATTGCCGAACATCCGACCCGCACCGGCGAGCCGGTTGATGTGCGCGGCGGCTGGCATGACGCTTCGGATTATTTGCAATACCTGCCGACATCGGCGAATGCGGTGTTCCAACTATTGTTCGCATGGCAGCAAACGCCGGATAAAACTATTTTCAAAGATGCACATGATGCCGCCGGTAAAAAAGGAAAGAACGGTATTCCCGATATTTTGGATGAAATACGCTGGGGATTGGAATGGATGGTGCGCATGAACCCCGAGCCGGGAGTGATGTTCAACCAGATTGCCGACGACCGCGACCATGCCAAGATGCGTATCCCTGCTTATGATAGCGTGGACTACGGTTGGGGCAATGGCACCGGAAGACCGGTATTTTTCATCACCGGGAAGTCGCAGGGATTGCGGCAGTACAAAAACCGGACGGAAGGCGTGTCGTCAAGCGCTGCTAAGTTCGCTTCAGCTTTCGCACTGGGCGCTGCCGTCTTCCGGGACGCCGACCCTGCTTTTGCCGCTGTACTGAATGAAAAAGCGGCGCCGGCTTTTACCTTTGCCGCATCGGATTTGGGATGTACGCAAACGATGTGCACCGTATCGCCCTATTTTTATGAAGAAGACAATTACGTAGATGATATGGAACTGGCTGCTGCCGCCCACTATGCCGTTACCCGTGACAAAGAATGGTTGGAAAAAGCCGATTACTGGGGGCAACTCGAAGAGGTTACGCCGTGGATGGAACTTGGCAGGGCGCGCCATTACCAGTTTTATCCTTTTGTCAATCTCGGGCATTTTTACCTTGCGCAATCCGGCGACAAAGCTATCGAAGAAAAATATGCCGGCTTTATGAAACAAGGACTGGAATACCTGTTGAAACGCGCCCGGGAGTACGACGATCCATTCCTCAACGGCATACCGTTCATTTGGTGTTCAAACAATCTGGTGGCGGCGGCTATTACGCAAGCGCGCTTATATTACCAAGCCGCCGGCGATGAAACCTACTTGGAAATGGAAGCAGCGCTGCGTGACTGGCTATTCGGCTGCAATCCGTGGGGCACTTCCATGATTTGCGGATTGCCGGCAACCGGCGATTCGCCCCTCAGATCCCATTCGTTTGTATCGGAACTGATGCACGATATTCCTTACGGCGGATTGGTGGATGGTCCAATTTACCGTTCTATTTATGAAAACCTGCGGGGTATTCATTTGAAATACGACGACCCGTATGCGGCTTTTCAATCCGGCGCAGCCGTGTACCACGACGACCCGGGCGATTATTCTTCCAATGAGCCGACAATGGACGGCACCGCCAGCCTCAGCTTTTATTTATCGACGATGGAAAAAGCCGGCAAACTGCAACAGGGAACGGAAAATAACGTAACCGACAAATGGGGCGCCACCGTCAAAATAAATACCGACAGAAAAACAGTGCATCTGGTTTTCCCTGCCGACAGTGCATTTGAAGGCGCGGAGGCGGTATTGAAAACATTGGCGAAGCACAAGATTAAAGCCTCTTTTTTTCTCACCGGAAATTGCCTGCGAACGAAAAAGTATGAACGGGTGATTAAAGAAATCATCCGCAAAGGGCATTATGTAGGGGGACATTCGGATGCCCATTTGCTTTATGCTTCATGGGACGGCGACCGGTCGTCGCTGGTGTCGGCGGATAGCTTGGCGCGCGACTTCCGCCGCAATATGGCTGCATTGGAAAAATTTGGCGTAGAGGCAGCACAGCTCCGGTATTTTCTTCCGCCCTATGAACATTACAATGCCGGACATGTGCGGCTGATAGCGGCGCTGGGGCAAACGGTCATCCATTACACGCCCGGCGTGCGGACGGCGGCTGATTACACCACGCCCGACATGCCGAATTATGCCTCTTCCCGCGAACTAATCGACCGGTTATTTGCCTTTGAAGAAGAACACGGCTTAAACGGCGGCATCCTCCTTATCCATCCCGGCACGCACGAAAGCCGCACCGATAAACTCTACCTGCATTTGGACGAAATCATCGGGAAACTCCGCAAAAAAGGCTATTCCTTCGAACGGCTGTTTTGAGGTATTAAACGAATTGACGGTTTAATGTGCTAACGCAGGAATAATTTAAAGATTTAAAAATTCAAAGATTTCAAGATTTCAAAAAAAACCGCCGGTACATTTCCTTACCGGCGGTTCTTCTTTGCATCCAGTTTTTAGTCGTAAGTCGTAAGTCATAAGTCGTAAGTCGGCTGGCGCGTCAGCTAATTCCTAATTCTTAATTTCTAATTCTTAATTCACTCTGGTGCGCCAG
>JAIRLT010000020.1 GCA_031259225.1 Prevotellaceae bacterium | reverse complement strand
CGCTCGGTAGAAACACCGGCAACCATCCTTTTTCGCATCCCGTAGGGTATGTGTCCTTTTTGTGGTTGGATGCATTCCTGACGGAATGCAAAAAACGATATTACCATGTTTTCTACCGGGCGGTAATCCCTACGGGATTTTTTGTTCATCCGAATAGTAAACCACACCGGAAAACGCCGCCGGTTTATCATCGCCGGTATAATATACCAGAACACTTTCCACACGGGAAACAGTTTGTTTTTGTGTGGCGCAACCCGTTGCTAAGAGCAACAAGCACAAGAAAAGAAAGATAATTTTTTTCATAATAATATTTTTTAGTTGTTAATTTTTAGTCATAAGTCGTAAGCTGGCTGGCGCGCCAGCATCATTCTTCACTCTCCATTGAGTCGTCATTTCGAGCGGAGCGAAGCGGAGTCGAGAAATCTGCTGCATCCTGCACTTGCTGCTCTACATCGCCCTGCGTTCTGGGGCAGTTTCCTCCGCTACGCGGCTCGTTCCTCGCCGCTCCGGTCGGAATGACGCTCGTCGTGTCGTCATTTCGAGCGGAGCGAAGCGGAGTCGAGAAATCTGCTGCGCCCTTTGCACCCATGTCCTGTGTCCTGTAGTTCCCCCTTCGGGGGTTAGGGGGCTTCCGCTACGCGGCTCGTTCCTCGCCGCTCCGGTCGGAATGACGCGCTCCTAATCACTTTTTTTGCAGCGCTGGGATTATTTTATACTTACCCACAAACACAAACGACTTCATAAAACAATCCCCTGCTGCAAGTTTTTATCCGCTGCCAATAATTGCAGAAATTTCGTTCTACAATTTATTTCTTCAACTTTTACCGTGATTTTTTCCTTATTCCACTAAAAAACCAAGAGTGGAAATGGGTGTTATACCTATTGAATTACGAGGTTCACGAAAACCCAACGCGTAAATAAGTATAGCAACCCACATCCACTCTTGATGCGGTTGCTTTTACTTATATTCGTACGCGTTGAGAAATTTTCGTGATTTCGTAATTCTCGCAGAATAAAAGTTAAAGCGATATATTTTTAATATATCAAATTCAAAATGTCAAAGAAGCATATTAACGGCGCAAATATAAAACTAATTTTTTTAATTACAAATTTTATTTGCATTTCCGGTTAAATTTAACAGGAATATCCAAAATCAGGTGAAGGCTACATTTAATAGTTCTTCAAAGCGGCTGGATTTTACAAAACCGCTTTTGCGCTTGTTAATAGCTATTTCATCTAAAAAACCCAACCCGACCAAATGCGTTAAATAAATTCGTGCCATATGATTGGAAACGGCTAACTGGTTCTCTACTTCTTTAATCGTTAGCATCGTTTGGGGCGTATCCATGAATATCTTTAACACTTGCGACTCGCGCAAACCAATACCCTGTCTTTGCATCACCAACGAAACATTTTTTGTTTCTTCTGTTTTTCTTTTCAAGTATTTTTTTAGTTCCTGAAATGCATTTTTCATTGTTCTCAGGTTATATAAAATGAAATATGTAAGGTCATTTTCGTCGTATTCGGTATATAGAAACGCTTTTTCATACTGTTGTTTGCTTTTATAAATAATGCGGGAAACGGATAAATATTCTATCATCCAATAACCCTGTTTAATTAAGTACCAATAAAACAATGAACGTGACGTACGTCCGTTGCCGTCGGAAAACGGATGGATATATGCCAACAGGAAATGAATAATAATTCCTTTTATAACCGGATGAATAAATGGGGCGCCCGGTTTATTAAAAAACGTTTCCAAATCATGCAGCAACCGGTCAAGTTCAGCGAATGCCGGCGGAACATGCGCCACCGAACCTGTAACCCCGTCCACCACCATAATGTTGTCATTTGTTCGCAGCAAGCCTTCTTCCTGCGGGTTGTCCAAAGTATTTTTTGTCATCAAGCGGTGTATTTCCTGTAACCGTTCGATGGAAAAATCATCGTACGCATGGTCTTTTATATAATGTATCGTTTGATAATTATTTGCTATCATTTGTTGCCCTTTGTTTTTGGGCTTTTCATTTTTACGCAGCATTTCCTTTGCCACTTTCCGGGTAGTGGAGGCGCCTTCCATTTGGCTTGATGCAATGGCTTCCTCCATAATGGAACTTACCAGGTATTGATTTTTATTCTGTTCGGGAATAATACTTTCGGAACTTAAGTTTCCCCCGATATTCATATCCAGTTCATGTAACAATTCAAGGATAGTATCCGTAATGGTATAACAAAAGGTATAGTTACCAAATTTAATATACCTGTAATTCAAACGGCGATGCATTTTGGCTGCAAACCATAACATTTTGCCGTTAAATGTTCCGTCAGGGGCGAGGTATTTTACCTTGTCCCAATAGTAATATTCCGCATGAATTTTATCAAGATACGGTTTAGCCTCTTCATTGGATCCAAGCATTATCGCTTCTATGCTTTCCTTTTTTGTTGTTAATATGGGTGGACGCGCTAACATAACAGTAAAATTTTATGGAGCAAAGATAATACTTTCTCCTAATTTCTCCTAATTTAGGAAAAATTAGGAGAAATTAGGAGAAATAAAAAGACCGTTCACATTTGTGAACGGTCTTTCCTTTTGCGTAATCTGTAAAAATTCGCGTAATCCGCGTTTTTACATCATGCCGCCCATGCCGCCGCCACCCATAGGCGGAACAGCGGGCGTTTCTTCTTTCTTATCGACCAGCACACATTCCGTCGTCAGGAGCATGCCGGCAATAGAGGCGGCGTTTTCCAGCGCAATGCGCGTTACTTTGGTCGGGTCAATGACGCCGGCTTTGTAGAGGTCTTCGTACTTGTCGGTACGGGCATTGTAGCCATAGTCGGCTTTGCCTTCCTTTACCTTTTGCACTATGATGCTGCCTTCCACGCCTGCATTTTCCACAATCTGGCGCAGAGGTTCTTCAATCGCGCGTTTCACGATGAGGATACCGGTGGTTTCGTCGTCGTTTTCGCCTTTGAGTTTTTCCAGTGCATCAATGGCGCGGACATAGGCAACGCCGCCGCCGGGAACAATGCCTTCTTCTACGGCGGCGCGGGTAGCGCTCAACGCATCTTCCACGCGGTCTTTCTTTTCTTTCATTTCTACTTCCGTAGCTGCGCCCACGTACAATACCGCTACACCGCCGGCAAGTTTAGCCAGTCGTTCCTGTAATTTTTCGCGGTCGTAGTCGCTGGTGGTGGTTTCGATTTGTTTGCGGATTTGCGCCACGCGGTTGTCGATATTTTTCTTTTCGCCGCCGCCGTTTACGATAGTCGTATTTTCCTTGTCAATCGTTACTTTTTCGGCTTTGCCGAGCATATCCATACGTGTGCCTTCGAGCTTCAATCCTTTTTCTTCGGAAATCACGATACCGCCGGTGAGGATAGCAATATCTTCCAGCATTTCTTTGCGGCGGTCGCCAAAGCCCGGGGCTTTCACGGCGGCAATCTTGATAGTGCCGCGCAGGCGGTTTACCACTAATGTGGAAAGCGCTTCGCCGTCCACATCTTCGGCAATGATGAGCAGGGAACGCCCGCCTTGCGCTACCGGTTCAAGTACCGGCATCAGGTCTTTCATGGTCGAAATTTTCTTATCGGTAATCAGGATAAGCGGGTTTTCGAGCACGGCTTCCATTTTTTCGCCGTCGGTCATAAAGTACGCCGAAATGTAACCGCGGTCGAACTGCATTCCTTCCACTACTTTTACTTCGGTGTCGGTGCCTTTGGCTTCTTCTACCGTGATGACGCCTTCTTTTTTCACTTTGCCCATGGCTTCGGCAATCAGTTTCCCGATATTGCTGTCGTTATTTGCCGAGATGGTAGCCACCTGTTCAATTTTGGTGATGTCGTCGCCTACGGACTGGCTTTGTTTTTTCAAACTGTCAACCACTGCAACCACTGCTTTGTCGATACCGCGTTTCAAATCCATGGGGTTTGCGCCGGCGGTTACGTTTTTCAAACCTACGTTAATAATAGACTGTGCCAAAACCGTAGCGGTAGTAGTGCCGTCGCCTGCCTGGTC
>JAIRLT010000195.1 GCA_031259225.1 Prevotellaceae bacterium | reverse complement strand
ATTGAAACGCTGCCGCTATGCCAAAGGCACCTATCCCCCTTACGGGAAAATGTATTGGGTGGAACGCATCAAAACGCGCACGCCCGATTTGCAACGCGCCATCGTAAAAGCCATAAAATTAAACAGCAACCGGATGCTCGACATCCCGTTGCCGTTTTTCGGCGTACGGGGCATCCGCATGCTGGCAAAGCGGATGCGGCGTTGGGAAGCAAGGTTTGGCAGTCACCGGGCGGCATTGAACCTTGCGCAAGTAGTGCGCATGCTGGAAGAGATAGGCACCGGCGGTGCGGGTTTCCGCTTTATGTATGCCGCGTTTTTGCAGGAAGCCGCCGGCGTTCTCGGGCTTCCCGGTTTCAGGGCATACGCCGTGCAGATGACCGAAGCCGGCGACAGGTGGCGCGACTTCGCAGCAGCAGCAGGACGCAAATTTAAAAACCGCGGCGAAGCTATTTGTACGTACGACGAACTGGCGGATAAATTAATGAAAATAGCCGGCGCGGAAGAGTCTATTTTCCACGCGTTGCGCAAAGCCGTTTTAGAATTTAAAATTAGGAATTAAGAATTATGCCCGCCGCAATAACCATTCAACACATTAAAAAAACTTACAGGGGCAATCCCAACCCTGCGATAGACGGTTTGTCGCTGTCGGTGGCGCAAGGGTTGATTTTCGGGCTGCTCGGACCCAATGGCGCGGGAAAAACCACCCTCATAAATATCCTGTGCGGTTTGCGGGCTTTTGATGCCGGCGAGGTATACATTCATGGCTATTCCCTGCCCGGGCAGTTGAGGGAAATAAAACAGCTTATCGGTTTTGTGCCGCAGGAAATCGCGCTCTATCCTATGCTCACGGCTTACGAGAACCTGAAAGTTTTCGGCGGGATCTTCGGATTGCGCGGCGCGGCGTTAGACCGTAGCGTAAATGAACTGCTCGTAAAGTTCGGGCTGGAACAAAGCAAACGCCGCTACCTGAAACATTTTTCGGGCGGGATGAAACGGCGGATTAATTTAATTGCCGGCATGCTGCACCGCCCGAAAATATTGTTCCTCGACGAGCCTACGGCAGGCGTGGACGTGCAGTCAAAAAACCTCATCCTCGAAAACCTGCGCGAAATAAACCGGCAAGGGACGACGATTATCTACACGTCGCATTATATGGAAGAGGCGGAAATGCTTTGTTCCCGCGTGGCTTTTATAGACGAGGGCAAATTGGTGTGCGAAGGCAATCCTGCGGAAATGATCCGGCACAGCCCCGGCTGCGCTTCTTTAGAAATGTTATATCTGCAACTGACCGGGAAAAAACTGCGTGATTAAATGAACAAATTTAGATTTTTACTATATAAAGATTTTCTTTTGCTGGTGCGCGATAAAGCCGGGCTGGCGATGATGTTCCTCATGCCCGTGCTGCTGGTCATCATCATGACGTATTTGCAAGACAGCACGTACCACGCCGTGCACGAAAGCCATATTCCTTTATTATTGCTGAACCACGATACCGATTCCCTGGGCGCTACCATTGAAAAACAAATCGGGCAACCGGGTATTTTCGATGTGCATAAAACAATAAACGGAACGCCCGTCACCGAAGAGGCGTTGATTAAAGCGGTTGCCCAAGGCGATTATAAGGTCGGGGTTGTTGTGCCGGAACACGCCACGATGCACATCCGGAAAAATGTGAAGCGGTATGTCACGGGCGCGTTCAACGGCGCGTCGTTGTCGTCGGTGGCGGATTCGGTGCAGGTGGCGATTTACTTCGACCCGGTCATTAAAAGTTCTTTCCGCACTACCCTGATGAGTACATTGCGGGAGTACGCCGTGCGCACGGAGTCGGATTTCCTCTTCAATGAAATTATTTCGGAAGTAAACCGGTTGTCGCCGGTAACCGTTGCCGACATTCAGCTGGCGCGCAACCAGGTTAAGTTTAAAGAGCAATATGCCTCCATGGATCATCCCGGCAAAATGCCCAACTCCGCACAGCACAATGTGCCGGCGTGGAGTATGTTTGCCATTTTCTTTATCACCATTTCCTTGTCGGGGAACATTATAAAAGAGCGGGACGACGGCAGCTACACGCGTTTGCGCGTGACGCCCTGCCCGTATTCTTTTTATTTGTTCAGTAAAATTGCCGTTTATTTCGGGGTTTGCCTTTTGCAGTTCGTGGCGTTGATGCTGTTGGGCATTTTCATTTTCCCCTGGTTGGGCTTGCCTGCGTTGGATTTCGGCATTAGCTTTTTTGCCCTTGCGCTGATGTGTACTTCTTCCGCTTTGGCTGCCATCGGCTATGGGGTGTTGATTGGGAACGTCGCGGTAACGCACCAGCAGGCGGCGATTTTTGCGTCCATTTCGGTGGTAATAATGGCGGCTATCGGCGGTGTATGGATACCCGTGTTTGTGATGCCGCATGTGATGCAACTGTTGAGCTGCATTTCGCCGTTAAACTGGGGACTGGAGGGCTTTTACGCGATTTTTGTACGGGAAGGAAACTGGGCGTCCGTCCTGCCGGAATGCACCGCTTCATTACTGTTTTTCGGTTTATGTATTGGAGCGGCGATTTGGTATAATAAAAGAAAAAGGATAGATTTGTAAAATTAAAATTTAAAAAAATGATGGAAAAAGCAGCATTGGTTGAACAATTAAAAGCGCAAATTATTGAAGCGTTATTGCTTGAAGACCTTACCCCCAATGACATTGACCCCGCTGCGCCGCTCTTCGTAGAAGGCTTGGGGCTGGATTCTATTGATGCGTTGGAATTAATTTTATTGTTGGAAAAACAATACGGCATCCGGATTGAAGACCCGAAAGAACGCCGGGAAGTGCTACAATCAGTAAATGCTATGGCTGATTGTATTTTGAATCACAAAAAAAGTGAAGGAAAATAATCCCATACCGGCGGTTTACATTACAGGTATCGGCATGATTTCCGCACTGGGCAACTCAGTGGAAGAATCGTTGCATACCTTGCGCGAACAGCGGTCGGGACTGTTTCCGGTAACCTTATTCGACACCCGGTTAAAACATATTTTGGTCGGCGAGGTAAAATGCAGCGACGGGGAATTACTCGACCGGCTGGGCATACAATCGGACAGGGATACTTATACCCGCACCGCCTTGCTGGGCTTAATCGCTGCGCGCGAAGCTATGCAAATGTCCCCAAGCGCGGTCGATAAAAAACGGGTCGGACTGGTGTCGTCCACCACGGCGGGCGGAATGAGTTTCCATGAAAAAATTTCCAAAGACGTATTTGCAGGCACGGTAGATCGCAAGTATGTGGAGTTATTGGATTGTGCCGATGCGGCGCAAAAGATTGCCCGCTATTTCGGCATTTCGAATAATGTTACTACGGTGAGCACCGCCTGTTCTTCTTCGGCAAACGCTATTATCGTCGGCGCACGAATGATTAAAAACGGCATAGCCGACAAGGTGCTCGTGGGCGGCACGGATGCTTTGACGCGGTTTACTTTAAACGGATTTAACTGTTTGGAAATTTTATCGCCTGCCGGCTGCATGCCTTTTGACGCCAAGCGGAAAGGCATTTCGCTGGGAGAAGGCGCAGCCTACCTGGTACTCGAATCGGCTGCTGTGGCGCAACCGGAACACATTTTATGCCGGCTAAGCGGATATGCCAATACCAACGAGGCGTACCATACCACCGCTTCTTCCCCGGACGGCGAAGGCGCTATCCTGTCTATACGGAAAGCCTTGGAAACAGCGGGACTTCAAGCTGCCGGCATTGACTACATCAATGCGCACGGCACAGGCACCCTGATTAACGATTTGTCGGAAGGTCGCGCGATTGAAACGGTTTTTGGCGACCATATCCCGCCGGTGAGTTCCACCAAAGGATATATGGGGCATACGTTGGCGGCAGCCGGCGCGGCGGAAGCGATTATTTCCATCCTTGCCATGCGCCATAATTTATTGTTCCCAAACTTGCGGTTTACTACGCGCATGCCCGAACTTTCGTTTTCGCCGCAAACGACGCCGGAAGAAAATGTGCGTATCAATAATGTCCTGTCCAATTCCTTTGGTTTCGGCGGGAGCAATGCTTCTTTAATTTTTTCACGGCAGTAATATGCAGGCTTACCTCACATCCATAGGACTGATTTCGCCGCAACGCACGTTCGAAAACGATTTCTCGTGCAGCTTGCCCACAGCCAACGCCGCTATATTGCCGGCGATAGAGCCCGGCTATAAAGGGCTAATCAACCCGGTGCAGTTGCGGCGCATTTCGCGCATCTTGAAATTAGGGCTTGGCGCGGCGCAACTGTGCATCAACAATGCCGGCGGACTGAAGCCCGACGCCATTGTCGTAGGCACCGGGCTGGCATGCGTCAATGACCTTGAAATTTTCCTGAAATCTATTATAGAAGCAGGCGAACAAAGCCTTTCGCCCATTCCTTTTATCAACTCCTTACACAATACGGTGGCGGCGCAGATTGCACGCACGTTGAAAATACAAACGTATAACAATACCCATTGCCATCGCGGCGCGTCGTTTGAAAATGCTTTATTGGATGCATTAATGCTGCTCTGTGAAAAACAATACCGGCACGTGCTGGCAGGCGGCATTGATGAATTTTCGATGCATTATTATAAATTGCTGGAGAACCCTGTAACGGCGGGCGAAGGAGCAGGGTTTTTCTTGTTGAGCGACGCCCCTGCCGCCACAACAAGTGCGAAAATCACGGCGGTGGCTACTTTTTACCGTCCCGAAGCGGATTTTATTTCCCAATTCCTGGCGGAACACCATACGCCGGCGCATCAACTGAACGCCGTCGTGCTGGGCACGAACGGCAACCCCCATGACGATGCCGTGTACAAGCGGCTTACAGATGATTTTTTCCCGCCCGCCGCGCAGCTTATTGCTTACAAACATCTTTGCGGCGAATACCATACCGCCAATGCCTTTGCATTGGCACTAACCGCCCGTGCGCTTGCCGCCGGCGCATTTCCCGCGCCCGCAGTACTACGACCCGGCGCATCCGGAACGCTGCAAAAAGTATTGCTCTATAATCATTATCAAAACTGCAACCACACGCTGGTGTTGGTAGAGCGCGCATAGCCCGGAACAAGGTGCTGATATGACTAATTGTTTAATGTGACTAATTGGCTGCGCCCAGAAACAATAATATCGCACGCGCTCACTATAGCCGCTGCAATGTGCCGGCAATCGTCAAAACTTTTTTGCTGCAAAATGCCGAAATTGACAAACTGCCTTGCAACGTTCAACGTTTAAAGTTTAAAGTTGCCCGGCGCGTCAGCCTAATTCCTAATTCTTAATTGAGCATGGTTGCGCGCTGTGGTTGTTGCACAACTGTTCGATTAGTAGCGAGCAAATAGAATTTCCAACCGCGAGAATAATATTATTTTCGCAGTAGTCAATAACGACCAAGATTTTCGTTCAGAGAAGGTAAAAT
>JAIRLT010000160.1 GCA_031259225.1 Prevotellaceae bacterium | reverse complement strand
TGGCGCGTTTCGTGTGCGACTAATTGCCTGTCCCACATTTGCGCGTAGCCCGAGGTGGCGGGCGTGGTGATTAGCTCCATGCGTTTCGGCGCCCATACCACCACGCCGTTGCTATTGAGATTGTAGGGATGCAACACCACAGGCGTATGCGATAATCCGGTGCGTAACGGCTCGGCAATGTGCCTGTACGACCGGTCGAACAGCCATGCGTAACGCTGCGCCAGCGTATCCACGCCCTGCGGGTAAATTACGGTAAACTTGCCGGTCTTGATTTGCCGCCACTGTATGGTGGCGGGTTCCGTGCCGGTATTGTAATACTGCGCCTGCGCCGGGGCAATAAACAGCAAACAATGGATAAGGAAGAGGGAACAAAGGATAAGGAACGGCGAAAGCCCTGCACCGTGCACTGTGCGCTGTCTGCCGTGCGCCGTGCGCCATGAACCGTGGACTGTTTGCCGTTTGCTCATACCGTCATAATTTCTTTTTCTTTTTTGATGAACAGTTCCTCTATTTTTTTACCAAAAGCATCGGTCTGTTTTTGCAAATCGGCTTCCGTGTCTTTTGCCACATCTTCGGGCAGCCCGTCTTTTTGCAGTTTTTTCACGTGTTCCACCGCATCGCGACGCGCATTGCGGATGCTGATACGTGCATTTTCACATTCGTTTTTCGTTTGTTTCACCAGTTCTTTACGGCGTTCTTCCGTGAGCGGCGGCACGTTGATGCGGATATGCTCGCCGTTGTTCTGCGGATTGAAGCCGATGTTGGCGGCGAGGATGGCTTTCTCAATCGGCGCAATCATTGTTTTTTCCCAGGGTTGGACAAGCATTGTACGCGCATCGGGCGTGGTGATGCTCGACACCTGCGGGAGCGGGGTCGGCGTGCCGTAGTAATCCACCATGATTTGGTTTAACATTGCCGGGTTGGCTTTTCCTGCGCGGATAGTAACCAGTTCCGTTTCCAGATGGTCAATCGCTTTTTGCATTTTTTCCTTAGCGGTATTTACCGTTTCTTTTGCTTTTGAGATATCCATAATGTGGTTTTTTTATGGGTTAATTTTATAATGTGTTCCTTTCCGCCTGTACCAACAGGTTTAAGCATGGGGGCGGATAATGGTTCCGATATTTTCACCGTTCACTATGCGCAATAAGTTTCCTTCGGTATTCATGTCGAAGACGACAACCGGCAGGTTGTTTTCGCGGCACAGCGTGAATGCCGTGAGGTCCATGATGCGCAAATTATTTTTATATGCTTCGTCAAATGTCAAGGCAGTGTATTTTTTTGCCGACGGGTCTTTTTCCGGGTCGGCGGTATATACGCCGTCTACGCGCGTGCCTTTAAGCAGTAAGCCGGCTTCTATTTCTACCGCCCGCAATGCCGCGCCGGTGTCCGTCGTAAAAAACGGGTTGCCTGTGCCGCATGCCATAATCACCGCCGTGCCGCATTGCAAATAGCCGGTAGCTTTTTCTTTTGTATAGCGTTCGCCGATTGGTTCCATGCCGATAGCCGTAAGCGCCACCGCATTCGCGCCCACGCTTTGCAACGCATTTTGCAGGGCAAGGCTGTTGATGACCGTAGCCAGCATTCCCATTTGGTCGCCTTTCACGCGGTCGAACCCTTGCTTGACGCCGCTCAGTCCACGGAAAATATTGCCGCCGCCGATGACGATGCCCACTTGTGCGCCGTTGTCCATCGCGCGTTTAATATCGGTGGCATACTGCAACAGTATTTCCGTATTGATGCCGTAGGTAGCATTACCCATCAGGCTTTCGCCGCTTAATTTTAACAGGATGCGCCGGTTCTTTACCATAGTATAAATTTTTTGTGTACAAATGTACGAAAAAATAATTTCAAAATTTCAAAATTTAAAGATTTCAAAAAGAACCGCCGGTACATTTCTGCACCGGCAGTTCTTTGTTGCATCCAGTTTTTGGGGCAAAGGGTACAAGGTAAAGGGTGAAGGGGGCTGGCGCGTCAGCAGCTTTCCACTCTCCATTCTCCACTCTCCATTCGCGAAGCGCCAGCACTGCCCACTGCCTACTGCCCACTGGGAAGGGGGCTGGCGCGTCAGCTAATTTTCAACATCCGACTATCATCGCTACTTTGCTCTTTATTTCGCCCAGTTCATCAGGCGAAATAGTACCTAATTTTTTAATCAAACGTTCCTGAGCTACGCAACGTATCTGGAAACAGTCAATGGCTGACTCTTTGCTTAACCCATTTGTATTGTCCGGAATGATTTTCAGCATCCATGGGGCAAGTGCATACCGTTCTTTCCAGTCGGTAACGGGGACTATAACCTTTAATGGAAGTTTGCCCAAATCGTTCACATTTACAATCAGCGCCGGGCGGACTTTTTGTATTTCTGCTCCAATGGTTGGGTTTAAATCAACAAGCCAAAGTTCACCTTGCCTCATAAAAATCCTCCATATCAAGTTGCGTGAAAGCCGTTAGCTCCTTGTTGGTGCGGTATTCCGCCGACATAAGTGCAGCGGACTTTTCCAGTTCGCCGGCGTCCGTACGCATGGAACGAACGGTGCGTTCCACAATCAGCAGCCGGTCGGATAGCGGTAACTGATAGATTTGATTTAGTAAATCAGCAGTTTGCACAACTTTTCCTTTTTATTTCCCCACAAAGATACGAAAATAGTTGAAAGTTGAGAGTTGAAAGTTGAAAATAGCTGACGCAGGCTAATGTGCTAATGTGATTAATTGTTTAATGTGATTAATTGGCTGGCGCAGGAAACAATTTAAAGATTTAAAAATTCAAAGATTTCAAAAAAAACCGCCGGTACGTTTCTGCACCGGCAGTTCTTTGTTGCATCCGCGCCAGCTAATTTCTAATTTCTGATTTCTAATT
>JAIRLT010000129.1 GCA_031259225.1 Prevotellaceae bacterium | reverse complement strand
TCCACGTCGCGCATCCTTGACCCGGCTATCGTCGGCGAAGAACATTATAACACGGCGCAACGGGTTATCCATATCCTGCAACGCAACAAGGAGCTGCAGGACATCATCTCAATTCTGGGTATGGAAGAACTTTCGGACGAAGATAAAACGATTGTGAACCGCGCACGCCGCGTGCAGCGTTTCCTGTCGCAGCCGTTTGCCATGGCGGCGCAGTTTACGGGTGTTCCGGGCGCAATGGTCGCTATTGAAGATACGATAAAAGGGTTTAAAATGATCCTTGACGGCGAAGCAGACCATTTACCGGAACAGGCATTCCTGAATGTCGGAACCATTGAAGAAGCTATGGAAAAAGGCGAGAAAATATTGGCTGCCGTAGGCAGTAGCAGAAATTAAATTTTTAAATCTTGAAATTTTTAAACCTTAAATCTTGAAATCTTGAAATCTTTAAATATTCAAATAGTATCGCCGAAAGGAACGCTTTATGAAGGTGGTTTGGAATATGCCGTTTTCCCCGGTACAGCAGGCGAATTTGCAGTGTATCCTGCGCACGCGCCGTTGATTTCCATGCTTGCCAAAGGCGCGATAAAATGCGTAACAGGTGACGGGAAAGATGAAATAATACCCGTTGGCGGCGGTTTTGTAGAAGTGAACGGGAATAAAATAACCGTATGTGTAGAACAATAAAAATGCTATGCAAATGAAATTTTTTGAGAAAAAAACACGTGTATTTGGATTGGCAGTAGCTGTGTGGCTGTTGCTGTGGGTGTGTATGGAAATTATACTCCGGTGGGTGGCGCCGCAATATAATTTTACGGAATGCCGCTATATTCCGGTATTGTTCCTGATATTCCTGCTTGCTTTCGCGGGGCTTACACGGCAATGGGAGAAAAAACTCCGGGAAGGAAGCGTTATGCCGGCGCAGGTCAATAATTATTTCCTGATTTGGAAAATGAGTAAGTTGGTAATCGCACTACTGCTTTTCTTTGTTTGTTACCTGGTGTTGGACGCGTCCATATTCCGCGCAATCCTGATTCTGTTCCTGCTGTTTTATTTGGTGTTTATGGGATTGGAAGTGTTAGTGCTGCGTGGTATAGGACGCCGCTACAACCACCTTAAAATAGAAAAAAAATAATCGGATGTGTGCCGGTAAACGCATATTAGTTTTGTTAGTCGCAGGAGCGCTGGGTTGGTTGCTGCCCTTGTGTGCGGTTGCCGATAATCGCACCGAAGAAGAAAAGCCCCAAGTAAGCGAGATTATCAACGAACACACTGCCGACAGCTACTGGTGGCATATCACAACTATTAACCATTACCATGTATCGGTTTACCTGCCGGTGATTGTACGTTCCGAAGACGGCTGCTGGCATGCGTTTTCATCGAAACGTTTGGCGCACGGCGAAACCTATAAAGGCTTCCGCATTGCCGAAGAGGGGAAATACAAAGGAAAAATCATTTACCATAACGCCGCAGGGGAAGCCTGCCGCCCTTGGGATATTTCCATTACCAAAAACGCTTTGGCGCTGATGATAAATTCGGCTATCATGCTGGCGTTATTCCTGAGCGTAGCGCGTTGGTACAAGCGGCGACCGAAAAATTCCGTTCCCGGAAAGTTTGTGTGCGCCATAGAAATGTTTGTGATGAATATTTACGATGAAGTGATACGCAAAAATATCGGCGACGACCATCAACGGTATGCCCCCTATTTATTAACGGCGTTCTTCTTTATACTTATCAATAACGTCATGGGCATTATTCCGGTATTTCCCGGCGGCGCCAACACGACCGGGAATATTGCCGTTACGTGCGTATTGGCGCTATGCACCCTCGTAGCGGTAAACGTATTCGGCAACCGCGAATACTGGAAAGAAATTTTTTGGCCCGATGTTCCGGTGTGGCTGAAAGTACCGGTACCCATCATTCCACTAATTGAATTATTCGGCATTTTTACCAAACCGTTTGCATTGATGATCCGTTTGCTGGCAAACATTTTTGCAGGGCATACGGTCATCCTTTCATTGACGTTTATGATATTCGTAACGGTAGAAATGGGTATTGCCATGAATGCAGGAATGACGGCGTTTTCCGTAGTCCTGTCAATTATTATGAATGGACTTGAACTGTTGGTAGCCTACATCCAAGCCTACGTATTTACCATGCTTTCGGCAGTATTTATAGGATTGTCGCGACCTTCGCATCATCCGAAAAAAATAAAAGCGTAAACTTTAGTTAATAAAAATTATAAATCTAAAAAAACAAAAAATTATGTTACCATTAGTTATTACATTTTTGCAAACACTTTCCGGCGCAGTATTTGCACCGCTTGGAGCCAGTATTGCCGTCATTGGCGCAGGTATCGGTATTGGTAAAATCGGCGCGTCGGCGATGGAGTCTATCGCCCGCCAACCGGAAGTAGCGGACTTCATCCGCATGTCGATGATTATTATGGCGTCGTTCATCGAAGGCGCGGCGTTGTTTGCTATCGTCGTTTGTTTCCTGGCATAAACAAGAGAACACATGCTTACACCGGATTTTGGTTTGCTGTTCTGGATGACGTTCAGTTTCCTCATCGTATTGGGGCTACTGGCGAAATTCGGCTTTCCCGTTATCACCCGTATGGTGAACGAGCGACGCGACCATATCAGCCAATCGCTTGAAGCCGCAGAGGAAGCCGCCCGGAAACTCGAAAACGTAAAACAGGAATCGCTCGCCATACTGGATGAAGCGCGCAGGCAACAAGCCGCTATCATCAAAAAAGCGATGACGGACGGCGAACAGCTACTCCACAACGCACAGCAAAAAGCAGTGGAGGAAACAGAAAAACAACTTGCGCTGGCACGACAACGCATCGAACTGCAAAAGGAAAAAGCGCTCGGGGAAATCAACGCGCAGGTGGCAATGCTTTCGGTAGATATTGCAGAAAAAGTATTGCACCGGCAATTAGATGATAAAACAAAAGAAGAAGCTTTCATCCTGCAAATGCTCGACGAAACGGAACGTATAATTTAATATGAACGAAGGACACATAGCCAAACGATACGCAAAAGCCTTGTTGGAATACGCCGCCGCGCGCGGCGAAGACACGGCGCTTTATGACCGGATGAAATTATTGTCGGCTACTGTAGCAGCTACGCCGCACCTGCTCGAAACAATAAGCAGCCCGATGGTACCGTATGCCGGCAAGTTGCAATTGTTGTGCAATGCGGCAGGCGTAACGGCGGCGGAAGACAGTTACCAGCGTGTTGTACGGCTATTACTCGAAAACCGCCGTGAAAATTTGGTGCGCAACATTGCATTGGGTTATGTATCGCTTTACCGCTTGGCGCGCCGTATCGGAACGGCGCTGCTGGTATCGGCAGAGCCGCTGCCCGGCGCCATCATTGAACGCATCCGGCGCCGTGCGGAGCAACAAACGAAAGGCAAGGTGGAAATAGAAAACCGTATCGACCCAAGTATAAAAGGCGGCTTTATTTTCCAGATAAACGACCTCCGGCTCGACGCTTCTGTGGCGGGACAATTGGAAAAAGTACGGCGGCAGTTTATCCGTAAAAATAAAATCATCGTTTAACCATTTAGTAGAAAAAACCACTAAGAAATAAAACAAATATGTCGGATATCAAAGTAAGCGAAGTTTCCCGGATTTTGAAAATGCAATTGGAAAATATCGATACCAAATTGCAGTATGAAGAAGTGGGCGTAGTGTTGCAGGTCAGCGACGGCGTGGCGCGCATCTACGGGCTGGCAAATGCCGAAGCAAATGAACTGCTCGAATTTCAGGACGGCATGATGGGCGTCGTGATGAACCTCGAAGAAGACAATGTGGGCGCGGTGTTGCTGGGGACAACCGACCATATTAAAGAAGGTTTTTCGGTACGCCGCACCGGTAAAATCGCCTCCATAAATGTTGGCGAAGGAATGCTTGGACGCGTGATAGACCCGCTGGGCGAAACCCTCGACGGCAAAGGACCTGTTACCGGCGAACGGTTCCTGATGCCACTGGAAAGAAAAGCGCCGGGCGTTATCTTCCGCCAGCCGGTGAACCAGCCCCTGCAAACAGGTATCAAAGCGGTAGACGCCATGATCCCCATTGGGCGCGGGCAGCGCGAGTTAATCATCGGCGACCGGCAAACCGGTAAAACAGCCATTGCCTTGGACACTATTATCAACCAACGCGAGGGCTACCTGAACGGCGACCCTGTGTATTGCATCTATGTGGCGGTAGGACAAAAAGGTTCTACGGTAGCGACTATCGTGAATACGCTGCGCGAAAAAGGCGCGATGGATTATACGATTGTGGTAGCGGCTACCGCCGCCGACCCTGCCGCCATGCAATATTTCGCACCGTTTGCCGGCGCCGCTATCGGCGAATATTTCCGCGATACCGGGCGGCATGCATTAGTTATTTTCGACGACCTGTCAAAGCAAGCGGTGGCTTACCGCGAAGTATCGCTTATCCTGCGCAGACCGTCGGGACGCGAAGCTTATCCGGGCGATATTTTCTACCTGCATTCGCGGTTGCTGGAACGGGCGGCAAAAATAATTAACCAGCCGGAAGTCGCCGCTACGATGAACGATTTACCCGAAAGTTTGAAAGGGAAAGTCAAGGGCGGCGGGTCGCTTACTGCCTTACCCATCATCGAAACACAGGCGGGCGACGTGTCGGCATATATCCCTACAAACGTTATTTCAATTACCGACGGGCAAATTTTCCTTGATACCGATTTATTCAATCAAGGCGTGCGACCGGCTATCAACGTAGGTATTTCCGTGTCGCGCGTAGGCGGGAACGCGCAAATCAAAGCGATGAAGAAAGTAGCGGGAACGCTCAAAATCGACCAGGCGCAATACCGCGAACTGGAAGCTTTCACCAAATTCGGCGGCGATATTGACCCCGTTACGGCATTCACGATTGACAAAGGACAAAAAAATACGCGCCTGTTAATTCAACCAAAATACGCGCCGGTACCGGTCGAAAAACAGGTTGCCATACTCTACTGCGGCACGCAGGGATTGCTGCGCGATATTAAATTAGACCGCATCAACGAATTTGAGCGGATGTTTGTCGAAGCGCTTGATGCGCGGCACAAGGACGATATCCTGACTCCATTGAAAAACGGCATAATCAACGACGACGTAACCAATGCCATCGAAAAACTGGCGGCGGAAATAACGAGTATCTTAAAATAGTTCTTCACTAACGGCATGGCGGCATTCAAGGAAATAAAAGAACGGATACAGTCGGTAAAAACCACGCAGAAGATTACCTCTGCCATGAAAATGGTATCGGCGGCAAAACTGAACAAAGCGCAGAAAAATATTGCCGGCATGCTTCCTTATTCCAATGCCCTGCACCGCATTCTTCGCAACGTACTGGCGACAGGCGACGATTTTTATACGCCGCTGGCGGAAGAACGTACGCCCGGACGCATAGCCGTCATTGCCTTTTCGTCCGACAGTTCGCTGGCTGGATCTTTCAATTCCAACGTCATTAAAGAATTCCGGAAAACACTGTCCGCCTACGGACACCTCCCGAAAGAAAATATCCTTATTTATACCGTCGGGAAAAAAATATTCGAAGCCGCCCGCAA
>JAIRLT010000123.1 GCA_031259225.1 Prevotellaceae bacterium | reverse complement strand
TTTTTTTGTAAAAAAACTACTTTTCATCCCCTTTTTCATCCGCTCTTATTCTTTCGCTAACTGTTGATATTGTTAAGTTTTTCTTATAGTTTGTGTCATTTTCTTTTTACACGTTTTTTACCGGTTTTTTCCTCAAATTCATCCCGCTCATTTTTGTAGTTTCGATAATCTGTTGTTTATGAACAGTGTTACGTGTGCCAATTTTGACTGGTATAGTCAAAATTGGATGCCGGATACTAATCGCTAATAAATACACATAATTTGACCGCTTACCTGATTTTATGAACAAATTTTTACTCATCTAAACCGGAAAATGACCACAACCTGCCATAATCCCTACTGTTTTAACGAAAAAACGTACAACTTTGGCGTAAGTTTATTTGAATTTCGCAAAAATTCGCCTAAATGCTGCATAGGTAAATCTGCACCTCAAACCGGCTGGTGCGAAAAAATTTCGGAAATTATAGGATATAACTATAATCTTTACTAATTAATTATTTACTCACCCAATTTAAATTTTTATGGAATTTAAGAAAATCAAGAGAATGGAAAGCAGGTTGCTCATTGGAACTTGCTTTCTTGCAGGCATATGCCTGCTGATGATGTTGGGCATTACGCCTGCGTATGCACAACAGCAAAACAAAACCATAACCGGTACGGTTGTGGACAAAAGCGGGGAACCGATGGTGGGCGCCACCGTAGTCGTTAAAGGAACGACTGTGGCTGTAGCTACGGACATTGATGGGAAGTTTTCCCTCTCCGTTTCCGAAGGTGCTGTGTTGACGGTATCGTTTATTGGTTACAGTACCCAAAACGTTACGGTAGGTGCGGCAAATACTGTAATTGTTACGCTTGAAGAAAGCGCACAAATGTTGGACGAAATCGAAATCACTGCCGAGTTTGGTATGAAGCGTGTGGCGCGTTCGGTTGGTTCGTCCGTACAAAATGTAAGGGCGGCGGACATTATTGATTCCGGTCGCGACAATTTCATTACCGCCTTGCAGGGACGCGTAGCCGGGATGAATGTCGTGTCCAGCGGAGGGGCGCCGGGCGCATCGACGACCGTTACCCTACGGAGTATGACCTCTTTGTCGGGCAATAACCAGCCGCTCTACGTAATTGACGGCGTTCCAATGAACAACTCGTCGTTCAATCCAAACAGGGGATTTGCCAATATGGACCAGTATGCGAGCCGCGACCTTGACTTTTCGTCGCGCGGCAACGACTTCAACCCGGAAGACATTGAGTCGATGACCGTCCTGAAAGGCGCGGCTGCTGCCGCCCTCTACGGTTCGAACGCTTCCAACGGCGCAATTATCATTACCACCCGCAAGGGTACGCCCGGACAGGGAAAGGTAACCTACAGCAACTCGTTCCGCTGGGATAATGCCTACGGCATACCCGAACGGCAAACCAAGTACCTCAATGGCGCTTACGGGGTAACCAGTTTCTACAATATTAATAATTTCGGCGGGCTTACGCCTGCGGATACCCCGATTTATGACAATGTAGCCGCAGTGCTGCAAACCGGTTTTACGCAGAAACATAATCTTTCGGTCGAAGGTGGAACCGACAAACTGACTTTGCGTGCTACCGCTTCGTTTACCGACCAAACGGGTGTTATCAAATCAACAGATTATACACGTAATAACCTGTCCGTATCCGGTCAGTCGCAAATCAACAAATGGCTGCGCGTCGAAGCGTTCATGCAGTATGCCGCAACGACCAACAACAAAGCGCGAAAAGGTACTTCCGGTCCCTTGTATTATGCCATGCGCTGGCCTATTTTCGACAATATGTTAAATTACCTTGACCCGGATGGCATCCACATGCGCTATCCCGAACGCTATGTCGACGGCGACCTGATAAACCCCCTGTTCCAGTTAATGCACAACAAATATTATGACGAAACCGACCGCATTATCAGCAATGCCACGGCTATCATCACGCCTACCAAAAATACATTCCTCCGTGTACAATTCGGTTTGGACGTGGGCGCGCAGACTTTTGAAGCATCGGAACACCCCTACTGGGCAACCTACAATTACAGTGTAGCAGCAGGAATGGGCGGCGCCTACAATATGTCGAAAGCGAATTTCTCGGACAACAGCTTGAATATCCTTGCCGGATGGGAAGATAAATTTTTGAATGACAAATTAGATATACAGGTGCATTTTGGTTATCACCAGTTGGAAAACGGCATAGCTAATCTTTCTTCCTATGGTAGAAACTATGCTGTGCTGGATCTGGTATCCATTAACAATACCGCTCCGGAAACGCAAACCAGTGCGAAACGTACCACCAAGCGGCGCTTGCAGGCGCTGTCTGGCGAAGTGGCGGTAGGCTACAACAGCATGGCTTACCTGACGCTACGCGCCCGCAACGACTGGTCGTCCACCCTGCCGAAAGCCAACAACGCCTATTTCTATCCGGCAGCCGAACTTTCCTTTGTGGCGACCGAACTGCCTTTCTTAAAAGACAACAAAATAGTGAACTTCTTCAAACTTCGCGGCGCTGTGGCGCAAGTGGGTAAGGATGCTGACCCGCTTTCCATCAGTCCGGAACTTATTCCGACAACATGGACGGGCGGCGGCTACAAATACGACTTTACCGGTCCGAACCTGAACCTGAAGCCGGAAATGACCACCTCCTACGAAATCGGCTTTGAAGGACGCTTTGTCGACGACCGCATCAATGTGGACTTTACGTATTTCAATACACAATGCGACGACCAAATTGTCCGGGATTTTCGTATGAGCTATGCGTCCGGTTTCGTATTGAATACGCGTAATATCGGAAGTTTCAAAACATGGGGCTGGGAAGGGCATATTGATGGAGACATTATCCGTACTAACAGTTTGTCGTGGAACGTAGGCATCAATCTCTCGCACACCGGCTCCGAAGTAACGGACTTGCCGGTTCCTGCATTTTACGATGCGTACACATGGAATTCGGGTAACATTCGCAACGGCACCGCCATTGGCGAACCGCTTACGGTGATTATAGGCAATGACTTTGCACGGAACGACGCGGGACAGGTGCTGATTGACCCGAGTACAGGACTTCCTGTGGCAGGCACCGACCTGGTGGCTTTGGGCGACCGCGAACCGAAGTTGCGGCTGGGTATCACTACCCGCTTTCGCTACAAAGGCTGGCATCTTTCGGCAATGTTTGCCGGTAAGATGGGGGCAACAGTTATCAATGGCACCAAACGGTATATGTTCGGCAACGGCTCCAGTTTGGAATCGGTAACAGCCCGCGAAGCAGGTCCGGTGATTTTTAACGGCGTTTTAAGAGACGGGTATGAAAATACCGACACCCCGACTATTAACGATATTGCCGTTACCTCCGGACTCACCGGAACGACCCTTTATACAGGTCTTGACCCTGACTGGATTGAAAAGGATGTACATTACATCCGGCTGCAGGAAATTCGTCTGGCTTATACTATTCCGGAACGCGCATTGAAGAATTTCACGCGTGGATTGGTCAGCTATGCTACGATTTTTGTAACAGGCAACGACCTGTTCACCATTACCAATTATTCCGGTATCGACGCGGTGGGCAACACCGTTTCGGCTTCTGCCGGCGGCGTTGGCGGTGAAGGTTACGATACCTGGGCGCTGCCCAACCCGCGGGGATTTACCTGTGGAATAAGCGTAACATTTTAATGTATTAACTAAAAAAGATTATAAGATATGAAAAAAATATTATCTATATTATTAACCGCTTGCCTGCTCTTCGGAACAGCCTGCGAAGATTATCTGGATGTGAACAAAAACATTGACGCTCCTGATAGTGAAGTTGTAGACGACTACCTGTATTTATCGGGCGTGCTGCAAACTTATCAGGACATCGCTTATGACCTGCACGCGGTAGCTCCGCTGGCGCAAATGTGGTCGGTAAATGCAACGTCGGGTAGTTATTACGAATATGCACGCCACTACAATCCTTTGCGGGTGGATGCCGGAGCAGTTATCTGGCGTACGGTATATTTCAATCATGGGATGAACCTGCAAAACATGATGGATAAAGCGCTGGAGCAGGAACACTGGACGATTGTCGGTATCGGTTATGTACTCCGGGCGCATGGTTGGGATATGCTGACTAAACTCTATGGCGAAGCGCCCCTAAAACAGTTCCTCGACCAGGAGCTAACCTCGTTCGACTACGACTATCAGGACGTAATTTACGAACAGGTGCGTGAATGGGCTTTGGAAGGTATTAAATACCTTGAAATGGACGATAAAACGTCTTACGGCTCCAAGCTGACCGCCAACGACTGGGTCTATGGCGGCGATGCTGCCAAGTGGAAAAAATTTGCTTATGCCGTACTGGTGCGTAACCTGGCTTCGCTGTCCAATAAAACGGACTTTGTATCGAAATATGCCGATGATCTGATCCGGTATGCCGGGCTCTCGTTCCAATCATCTGATGACGACGCTATGGTTAAAGTAGCCGGCGGCTCGCAAAACACCACGTTTACGGCTTACAACAATTATCTGGGAACGGCTCGCAATAATTTGAGCACTACTTACCTTCAGAACGACTATGCCGTGCAACTAATGACCGGTACGGTACCTGTATGGGATGGAACCGGATACAGGATTAAAGTGAATTTAGAAGGTGTCAGCCATGCAGACAGCATTCGGGCGGAATATTATCCTTACGAACTGGCGGCTAAGCAGATTATTTGCGACACAGCCGTATCGCAGACGGGGCATTTCGACCCGCGGGTAGTTGCCAAACTGGCTACAACCACCGACCCCAATTACAGTAATATTAACAGACCCGATTCTGTTAAGTATTACAAGTTCTACGGCGCTCAAGGCATTACCGGACGCACCAGCCCGCAGGGCGTTGCTACGCCTCATTTTTTTGGACGCGAAGCGGCTGTTAGGAACGGAACGACTACGCCGCCCAACGACGGCAAAGGTCGCTGGATTTACCATGACGAAGCGCCGTATGTGTTGAGCACCTGTGCAGAAATTAAATTCTGCCTGGCGGAAGCCTATTGGAAAAAAGGCGACAGAGGAAATGCCTATATTGCATTCAAAGACGGCGTAAAAGCAGATTTGGATTTTACCCGAAAACAGTTGCGCCCGGGTACAGTTGGCGCGGCTACCGGCGGCGATAAAATTACGGCAGCTACATTCCAAACTTTGGCAGACCAGTATTATGCAGGTCCTTATGTAGAAGGTTTGGGAGAAGGCAACTTGACCCTTTCACACATTATGATGCAGAAATGGGCAGCCCTCTATACTTGGGGCGCCATGGAAGCCTGGGTGGACTTGCGCAAATATCATTACGACATTGACTATACGGGCGACTATCCTGCAATGAATAACGGTTGGACTTCCGACCGCTTTATTGACCACAAGGCGGATGACCGCACCGATAGGATATATAAAGGTTTCTACTTGCCCGCCGCCAGGGATATTGAATTTCGTAAATCGGTTTTCAATGTGTTGAACGAAGGCTCACCTATGTACCGTATCCGACCGCGTTACAACTCGGAATATGTGTGGAACGAATCTAAGTTAGCTGTACTTAAACCCATACCGGGAACAGCAGATAATTACCACTGTTCAATCCCCTGGTTTGCGTATCCGAATGGTTTTCCATCAAACTAATTAAAAATAATTTTAAAAATGAATAGCAATATGAAAACATTGAAATATATGAGCATGGTTTTGGCGGCAGCTTTCTTGATGATGTCGTGCGAAAAACATGTAATAGAATTTGATGCCCGTCCTGCCAGCGATGTGGCGCTCGTTCAGTTCCATAATGAAATACCTGTTCCCACCGGAACGGCATACAATTTCTTAAAGATAGAATTGAACGGTGTGGATGTAACGCACGGCAATAAAGTAACGCTTAGTTCGTGGAATACCATTCCTACGGCGCTGGGGCGTTATTATTCAACGAATACCGGACCGGCTACTATCAAACTTTACCAGGGTACCTCTTTTAATTTAGTGTATGAACAAACGGTAACGCTAAAAGCAGGTAAACAGGGTTTGCTACTTTATGATTACAATCAACCGCCGTTAGTAGTTACAGAACCGGACAATTTTATTACCGACCGTTCGACGTTCGACACGGATACGGTAGAATATGTCAGGTTTTTTAACTTAATGCGTGAGGCGCCGGGCGTAGAGAGTGGTTTGCTGTTACAGTATCAATACCAATATACTTTGCACCCGCTTTATACGCTCGAAGACGAGCAGAAAGGGCTTATTCCCGAAGGGAAAAACGTAGGCGATGCTACGGGCGATGCTACTAAGAGTCCCTGGCTCAATTTGGGCGCTCCGGTAGCTTTCGGCGAAAACACCGGCTGGCAACTGGTTCCCGTTAAAAAGACGAGCTATGTTAGCCAAGGTTCCGCACGTGTTGATTACCGTATAAAGGTAACGCAGGGCGGCGAGGTAGGCACGACCATGACGGCGGGAGATAATCTCCTGATATGTTATGACAGGGACGCTAACAGAATTGTTAATGGCTACACCGATTACTGGACAGGGACGATAGGCAGAAGGTATTATCACTTCTTTTCCGGCTATCGCACTGTTACTCCGGGTGTGGATATCGTACAATTTACAGAAAAATAGGTTTCTGATTAAATGCACCGGTTTTTCTATAGTTTTCACATCAGTATGAAGAAACGCAGGATTTACACGCAACCTCAATACAATGTGGGTTAATAAATAAATTGAGTGGGGAAGCTGCCTGAAAGGGCAGCTTCTTTTTTATTATAACCGGCAACCGGACAGCGGCTGCTTCCCCCCGGCGCTTTTAACTTTTAACTGAAATAGCGGCTTCGAAAATCGCCTCACTCATGGACGGATGCGGATGTACGCAGCAAAGGATATCTTTCCCCCGTACGCCCAGCCGGCGGGCGGTCACCAGCCCGGCAATCATCTCGGTAACATGGCTGCCGGTCATGTGCGCACCCAGCAGGCGGTCGGTGGCGGCGTCGAAAATTAATTTCACAAAACCGTCCTTGTCGCCGTATGCGGCTGCTTTCCCGGAGGCGGCGTACGAAAACTTCCCGATACGCAATTCGTATCCCCGTTCGCGGGCGGCGCGTTCGGTAAGTCCTACCGAAGCGGTTTCCGGCGTGGTGTAGAGGCAGGCGGGAATATTTTCGTAATCCACCGGCTCCGGCGACAACCCGGCAATGTATTCCACGCAGGTTAGGGCTTCCGCCGACGCTACATGCGCCAGCGCCGGCGTGTCAATGACGTCGCCAATGGCGTAAATACCCGCTACGCTGGTGCGGTAGCGCCCATCGACTTTTATGCGCCCGCGTTCCACTACTACGCCGGCGCGCTCCAGCCCGATGTTTTCAATGTTTGCCGTGATGCCTACCGCCGATAATACTTTGTTTGCCGCGAGCGTTTCTTCGCCTTTTTTGGTTTGTACCCGCAGCGTGCATCCCTCGCCGGACGTATCGATTTGCGTTACCTGCGCGGAGGTCATCACTTTTATTCCCGCTTTGCGGAAAGAGCGCGACAATTGCGCGGAAGTATCGGCGTCTTCCTGCGGGGCGATTGCGTCCATGTATTCGATGAGCGTTACATCCGCCCCCATGCAGCGGTAGAAATATGCCAACTCGCACCCGATAGCGCCGGAGCCAACCACCGCCAAGGTTCCGGGAATGGTTACCGGCGCCAGCGCTTCGCGGTAGCCGATGATTTTTTTGCCATCAACAGGCGCACAGGGCAAGCTGCGGGCGCGCGCGCCGGTAGCGATAATCACATGGGCAGCCGTTATGGTTTGCCTGCTGCCGTCGCCGGCAGTTACTTCCACGCTTTTATCCGCCTGCAATGCCGCCGTACCTGCGATGAGCGCAATGTTATTTTTCTTTAACAGAAATTCCACGCCTTTGTTCATGCCGGCGGCAACCGCCCTGCTGCGTGCAACAATAGCCGCAATGTCGGGCGTTACGCTGCCTGCAATATGCACGCCGAAACTTTCCGCCTGCCGCGCTTCCTGCAAAACCTGCGCGCTGCGCAGCAATGCTTTGGTGGGGATACAGCCCCAATTAAGGCAAATGCCGCCCGGCTCGGAACGTTCGACCACCGCCGTGCGGAAACCCAACTGCGCTGCGCGGACGGCTGCCGTATATCCTCCCGGTCCGCTACCTATTACTATAATATCAAACATGTTTTTTTGTTTACAAAGATAGGAAAAATTGCTGTTTGTTTTTTATCAGCATAAAGTTTCCTCTTATAAGAGTAAGGTTTTCCCTTATAAGAGCAAAGTTTCCTCTTACAAGATAAAAGTTTCCTCTTACAAGATAAAGGTTTCCTCTTACAAGATAAAAGTTTCCTCTTACAAGATAAAAGTTTCCTCTTACAAGATAAAAGTTTCCTCTTACAAGATAAAAGTTTCCTCTTACAAGATAAAAGTTTCCTC
>JAIRLT010000086.1 GCA_031259225.1 Prevotellaceae bacterium | reverse complement strand
AAAATGAAAGCTTTCCTTTTCGGTCTAATGACTTTATGGGCGCTTAGCGCCGGTGCGGCACGGGTAGATACTATCGCTATCACCAGCGCGGCAATGAAAACGCCGGTGAAAACGGTAGTGGTTGTTCCCGACGCCGCACTCCCCTACCCTGCGCAAAATTATCCGGTCATCTACCTGTTGCATGGCTACGGAGGGAACGAGAAATCATGGATTACTACGAAGCCTGATTTGCCCCAGATTGCCGACGAACGGGGCGTTATCTTTGTCTGCCCAGACGGTAAAAACAGTTGGTATTTGGACAGTCCGCTGGATACGCTCTCGAAATACGAAACGTTTGTATCCATTGAATTGGTGGCGTATGTGGATACGCATTATCCCACGCTGGCAAGCAGGGAATACCGCGCTATCACCGGACTGAGCATGGGCGGTCATGGCGCGCTGTATAATGCTTTCCGCCACAAAGATGTTTTTGGCGCAGTAGGCAGCACCAGTGGCGCCGTGGATATTCGTCAGCGCGGGTCGAACTACGGGCTGGTAAACTTGCTGGGCGACCTCTCTACCCACAAGGAAAACTGGGAAAGCCGCTCGGTACACAAGCAAATAGAGATTATCAAGAACGGCGACTTGGCAATTTATTTTGATTGCGGCGTGAGCGATTTTTGTTTCCCCCTGAATGAAGCGTTAAGCCGCGTATTGTGGGAAAAAGGCATCGACCATGAATATACTACCCGTCAAGGCAGCCACAACCATGCCTACTGGAACAACTCCATTGACTACCATATACTGTTCTTCTGCAAATTCTTTAACAAGGAGGAAGAGTAGTTAGAGAAGTTAATAGAAGTTAGAGAAGTAATTTAGTGCGCTTGTCGCAAATC
The DNA here is from genome assembly GCA_031259225.1 of Prevotellaceae bacterium. Taxonomy (GTDB): domain Bacteria; phylum Bacteroidota; class Bacteroidia; order Bacteroidales; family UBA932; genus JAIRKX01. Next base: position 2,506 of record JAIRLT010000086.1, on the reverse strand, counting down.
TGTAAATCTGTAAATAGATAAATCTGTAAATCTTTTTTATGTACGGGAATTTTCAAAATCATTTGGCTGTCGAGCTGGCAGCAATCGAACAAGCCGGATTGTATAAACACGAGCGGATCATTGTAACGCCCCAACAAGCGGCAATCAAAGTACAGGCGGGGCAGGAAGCTCTGAACTTCTGTGCCAACAATTACCTGGGTTTATCGAACCATCCGCAGGTAATACGCGCAGCGCAAGAAGCGATGAACGAACGCGGCTATGGCATGTCAAGCGTGCGCTTTATCTGCGGAACGCAAGACCTGCACAAGGAACTGGAAGCGGCGATTTCGCGCTATTTCCGGACAGATGACGCTATTTTGTATGCCGCCTGTTTCGACGCCAATGGCGGGGTTTTTGAACCCCTGTTCGACGAACACGACGCCATTATCTCCGACGCCCTGAACCATGCTTCGATTATCGACGGTGTGCGCCTGTGCAAGGCGCAACGCTACCGTTACGCCAATGCCGATATGGACGAACTGGAAAACTGTTTGAAAACAGCACAGGCGCAACGTTACCGTATCATCGTTACCGACGGCGTATTTTCTATGGACGGCAACGTAGCGCCGGTAGATAAAATTTGCGCATTAGCCGAAAAATACCATGCACTGGTGATGGTTGATGAGAGCCATTCGGCGGGCGTAGTCGGCAAAACCGGTCGCGGCGTAAGCGAATACTTCGATGCGTACGGAAAGATTGACATTTATACCGGCACGCTCGGAAAGGCGTTTGGCGGCGCTATCGGGGGCTTTACCACCGGTCACAAGGAGATTATTGCATTATTGCGCCAACGTTCGCGCCCGTATTTATTTTCCAATTCCCTCCCGCCGGCGGTAGTGAAAGCGGGACTGGAAGTGTTCAAACTATTGGACGAAAGCAATGAACTGCACGCCCGGCAGCAAGAGAATGTACGCTATTTCCGCGACAAAATGCAGGCTGCCGGCTTCGATATCAAGCCTACGCAAAGCGCTATTTGCGCCGTCATGCTGTATGACGCCAACCTCTCGCAGGACTTTGCCGCCCGCATGTTGGACGAAGGAATTTATGTCGTTGGATTCTATTACCCGGTAGTTCCGAAAGGGCAAGCGCGTATCCGCGTACAACTTTCCGCCGCCCATGAAAAAGCCCACCTTGACAAAGCCATTGAAGCATTTGTGAAAGTAGGAAAAGCGTTGAAGGTAGTATAAGTAGCCATAAAAGGAATGCTTGAGTAATGGGAAAATAGATATCATTTAAGAACAGGAAAAAACAGCAGGACTAAAAACTTTTTGCTCAAAATCCCCGCCACATGTATTCATTTCTTCTTGGTAAAACCCTCCCCGAACTGACGGCTGTAGCAATACAAGCAGGCTTGCCGCCGTTTGCCGGGAAACAATTGGCGGATTGGTTATACAAGAAAAACATCACCACGATAGCGGAAATGAGCAACCTCTCGAAAACGGCGCGGGAAGCGCTGAGCAAGCAATATGAGGTTGGCGGTTTTGCACCTGCGGAAGTACAACGCTCGCAAGATGGCACAAAAAAATACCTTTTCCCTACGATTTCCGGACATTTTATCGAAACGGTTATGATCCCGGAAGCAGAACGCACTACGCTGTGTGTGTCGTCGCAGGCGGGCTGCCGGATGGGCTGCCGGTTTTGCATGACGGCGCGACAAGGATTTCAGGCGAACCTCTCAGCCGGTGAAATCATCGCGCAATTCTGCCGCGTAGATGAATGCAGACAACTCACCAACGCAGTATATATGGGCATGGGCGAGCCGATGGACAACATCGACGAAGTACTAAAAAGCTTGGAAATTTTAACCGCGCCATGGGGTTGGGCTTGGAGTCCGCGCCGCATAACGGTTTCCACTATCGGCGTGTTGCCGGCGATGCAGCGTTTTCTGGACGAGAGCAGTTGCCATGTAGCGGTGAGCCTCCACAATCCTTTTGACGCCGAACGGCAGGCGCTGATGCCCATGCAAAAAGCATGGCTGCTTGCCGACGTTGTTGCATTGCTGAAAAAATATGATTTCACCGGGCAGCGGCGCGTAAGTTTTGAATATATTTTATTCGCCGGCGTCAATAATTCGCCGCATCATGCCAACGAACTGGCGAGGCTGCTGCAAGGACTGGAATGCCGCGTGAACCTTATCCGTTTCCATGCCATTCCCGGTTCGCCGCTACAGCCGGCAAGCGAAATGCAATTGGAAAATTTCAAAAATCACTTGAACAAAAAAGGACTTTTGACGACCGTTCGCGCCTCGCGGGGGCAGGATATTTCCGCCGCTTGCGGTTTGCTTTCTACGCTGAAACAGTAACCGGTATAACCATAAAAAAGGAACTTACAACCTGTTTGTAAGTTCCTTTTTTGTGGGCCCAGTTGGGCTTGAACCAACGACCCCCTGATTATGAGTCAGGTGCTACTGACCAACTGAGCTATGGGCCCCCTAAAGCAAAAATTATGGAGTGCAAAGGTATAATTT
>JAIRLT010000077.1 GCA_031259225.1 Prevotellaceae bacterium | reverse complement strand
TTTTATTCCAATAAAAATTTGGGAAAGCGTAAAGCACCAGTATCCGGATATAGAGTCATTGGACACTGATTTGCCACAATGGGAAAAGGATTTTATAGACCGGCGGCTGGAAATAGTAAAACACCATCCCGAACGTATAGAAAAACACGCCGCCCACCCGTGAAGGGTAGGCGGCGTGTTTTTTAATGCAGGTTTCAACCTTGCCGGCATTTCCTTTTCAAACTTACCCGGTTGCTTTTTCCAGCCGTTTGATAATAGAGAAAATGAAGAGCGCCGAAAGTACGCAGCAAATAATCAATACCCCCCAAAAGGCGTAGAGCGGCAGCTTATCCCAGAAAGAGCCCATTACGCCGACCAGTAAATTGCCAATGGCAGTGGCGGCTAACCAGCCCCCCTGCATCATGCCCTTGTACTGCGGCGGCGCTACTTTGGCAACAAAAGAAAGTCCCATCGGGCTTAAGAACAGCTCTGCCAGGGTTAATACCAAATAAGTCCCGATTAACCAGTTCGGGGAAACCAGCACGTTTGAAATGCCGTCAATTTCGGAAGGGGCAGGCAGCCCTAAGGAAACAATTAACAGGACAACAAATCCAACGGCGGCAATCAACATGCCAAAGCCGATTTTGCGCGGCGCCGACGGCTCTTTCCGCCGCTTGGCAAGATATGTGAAGAACGCTACCGCTACCGGGGTGAGCAAGACAATAAAGAGGGGGTTGAATTGTTGAAATATTTGCGGCGTAATGGTTACCGTCCCTGTGGTTTCCACTTCTACAAAATAGTAAGCCACCAAGCCCGCCAGTCCGATTAAGGAAATGGCGCTACCTGCAAGCGGGTTCCGTTTTCCGCCGAAGAGCCCCATCGTTGCCCAGTAAATTCCATAAAGCACGGCGACCAAAGGCAAAAGCCCTATTAAAGAAAATGCCATGTTTTGTACGGGGCTTATTTGGCTGGCGGTGTAATCGCGAGCAAAGAAAGTCATGCAAAGCCCATTTTGGTGGAATGACATCCAGAAGAAAATAACTACAAAGAAGACCAGCAGCAGTGCAATGACCCGCTCGCGTACCTGTTCTTTGGAAAGTATTACCACGTGTTCCGCAGGGTTGGCTTCTTTCAGTTGTTGCTTGTGTGTTTTATCAACGGGTTTCCACGTAGTCCTGAATAAAAGGAAAATCAGCAATGAAATAACCAAGCTGATACAAGCCACGCCAAACGCCAGGTTATACGATTTGCTCAAGGCATTATCCACATAGTACTTGCCGAAATTTGTAGGGAAAGCATCCGGGTTGTCGGGGTTGCCATACAATGCAGGGTCGGTAATGGCAATGGTATGGATACGGTCTTTTAGTGCGGCAATAGCCGGCTTGTCTTCTGCGCTACGGCTATCCAACAATGCGTAGTCCGCCTGCGTTACCTGTAATAAATCATTGTCCAGTTTTCCGGCTAACGTCAATTGGTTTAGCCCAGCCGCTTTCAGGCGGAACAAAATATCTGCACGGTCTTTTTCAAAAATAACGCCCGCCTTTTTCTTGGCGCTTTTTACAATATCCGCCTGTTCTTTTTCGTCCGCCGCTGTTTTTCCCTCCAATGCCTGCACGACAAAAGTAGTTTCATCCACCAGCCGGTCGTTTAAGGCGACATAGCTTTTGGCAATGTTTGCATCGTAGGTGAAATTCTCTTTTGCCAAAAACGCATTGTTAATGGTATTCGCTACGCTTGGGGCAAAGAATGCACCGATGTTAATGAACATATAAAATATCGAAAAAGCGATGTCCCGCTTGTCTTTGAAGTTCCCGGCTTCATATAAATTCCCGACCAGCGCTTGCAGGTTTCCCTTGAAAAAACCTGTTCCTACAGAAATAAGGAACAGCGCGCCAAACATCATAATTTGCCCCATTGTATCGGCTTCGCTCGGCAACGCCAACAACAAATAGCCGGTAAACATGACGCCTATCCCCAGCAAAATAGTTTTTCCATAACCGAGCACTTTGTCGGCAATAATACCGCCAAGCAGGGGGAGGAAATAAACCAGTCCCAAAAAAGTTCCATAAATAAGGCTGGTGGACGATGACGAGAGCCCGAATTTAGCTTGCATATACAGTGTCAAAATCGCCAGCATGGTGTAATAACCAAAACGCTCGCCCATATTCGTCAGGGCAAGCACCAACAGTCCTTTAGGATGATTTTTAAACATAGTAAAATAATTTAAAATTAGTATTTGTGGAAACAAAGGTAGAAAAAAATATCAGAATTACGGATAAACTTGTAACTTTGTACAAAAAAATGCAGCATTTGAAAATGTATATTATGAGAAAAAACACACTTCTATTAGCTATTGCTTATTTGTTTTGCACCGCCGCGCCGGCGCAAACGCCGTTCAAAAAAGGGCATGCCGTACCGGAAGGCGCTACGGTAGTATATGCGCTCCCTTATAGCGTGATTGAAATACAGGTGAAAGCGGTACACGAACTTTTCACCGCCGGACCTTATGCACGTTATGCACAAAAATATTTAGGCATGGCGGCGGAAATGGAAAACAGGGAAACCTACCATTTGAAAAGCATCGCACTGCGGACGCTTACGGAAGCGGACGCTTCGCAAGTGTATTCTTTGGAAATAAAAGAAAAGAATGCTTCGGCGAATTTTTTGGCGCTGTCCGCCGAAGGCTTGATTACTTCCTTAGACCCCGCCGGCGCGCCGCCAACGACGTTCCGCCTGGCGACCACCCCGCAGGGCAAATTCAACGATACCGGCTCCGAACCGAAAATCGGGCGCGATAAAGTAACCCTGTACAAAAATGTGCAAACATCCGCCGGCTACGAAAAAGTGCCGGTACAGCAAAACCAGTTGGTAGAAAAAAACCCGGAACGCCGCGCCGAAGAAGCAGCAAACTTTATTTTCAACTTGCGTAAAAAACGCGTCGAACTCATTACCGGCGAAACCGAAGCTACATGGAACAACGACGGCTTGCGCGCAGCATTGGAAGAAATAAAACGCCTGGAAAAGGAATACCTCAGTTTATTCCTCGGGAAAACAACTACCGACACGCAATCGGCGGTATTCCACGTAATGCCGGACGCCGGGCAGGCAAAACAGTTGTACGTTGCTTTCCGTTTTTCCGACACGCAAGGATTGTTGCCCGCAAGCAACGTTGCCGGCAGACCGGTAACGCTGGAATTGGTTTCTGAAAAGAAAACAGCCAGCCTGCCGTCCAACATCTTCAACGGCGCCGCCGACAAACGCTCGCCCCGCATAGCCTACCGCTTGCCCGACACCGTGCAGGCGCATCTCAACGACGGGCAAACCAATTTGCTGCAAACACGTTTACAGATTTACCAGTTCGGGCAAATCCTGTCGCTCCCCGTGAACTTGAAAATTAAATAACGTAAAGTGTAAAACGAACTACATACAAAACCGGAAAACCATGCGGCGCTATATTCGGAACCTGTATATCCTGGCAAAACTTTTGGGCGAAAGTTTTTCGTTCGCATTCACATCTGTGAAAGCAAATAAATTGCGTACTTTCCTTTCGTTGCTGGGCATCACTATCGGCATTTTTTCTATCATCTCCGTATTCACTATGGTGGATGCACTGGAAGAAAACGTACGCTCCGGTATCGAAACGCTCGGCAACAACGTGATATACATCCAGCGCGCCCCATGGTACGACGACAGTGGCGAGTCCAAGTGGTGGGAACTCAGGCAACGCCCGGCAGTAAAATACGAAGAATTTTTAGCCCTCCAAAACAACTGCAAAACGGCGGAAACCGTCGCTTTCCTTTACAGCTTTTCACGGCAGCTAAAATATAAAAGCACGACCACTTCGCGTGTAGGCATCGCCGGCATCACTTACGACTGGGACAAAATCTCGGCATTCAACATCGAAGACGGGCGCTACTTTTCGCCTATGGAAATCAACAGCGGGACAAATGTAGCCCTTATCGGGCATACCGTAGCAGAAGAACTGTTCGGCGATGAACCGCCGGTCGGCAAAACATTCCAAATCGCCGGGCACAAAACGCGCGTCATCGGGTTGCTCGAAAAACAAGGCAACAGCATCGTCAGCGCAAACGACTACGACAACTCGCTGATGGTGCCGTTCAACTATGCCCGTACAATGGCAAATATCCGCTACGGCTCGCCCAGCATTGCCGTCAAGGCAAAGAACGGCGTGGATTTGGACGATATGCGCGGTGAAATTAAAATGCTGATGCGCTCGTTGCGCCGCCTGAAACCTTCGCAAAAAGACAACTTTGCTATCAACGAACTAAGCACCATATCGCAACAACTAAACCCTATTATGGATATGATCAACCTCGCCGGCTGGATTATCGGCGGCTTTGCCGTACTGATTGGCGCATTTGGCGTAGCGAATATCATGTTTGTGTCGGTCAAGGAGCGCACGCCGGTTATCGGCATTCAAAAAGCGATGGGCGCAAAAAATTATTTTATCCTCACGCAATTCCTTTATGAATCGGTGTTGCTTACGTTGGTGGGCGGTTTGCTCGGGCTGTGCATCGTATTTGCAGCCACCAACGTCCTTACGCACGCCCTCGACTTTACCATTTCATTAACCCTGATAAATATTTTGCGCGGCATACTTATCTCTACTATCGTCGGCGTCCTCGCGGGAATTATCCCGGCTATCATTGCCTCACGCCTCAGCCCGGTAGTGGCTATAGGGGCAAAATAAATTCACCGGAAAGAGTTGAAAACAGGTTGCGCGTTGAAACCCTGTTGAACTGACAAAATGTAGTAGTCGGAAACAATCTATTCAGTTGTTTCGATAGAAAAAATAGAAACTAAAAGTTTAACAGTTCTTAGTCACGCACACATACATATTTGGATTTGTATTGACCACACAGGCAAGCAATACAATTGTCATCCAAAAACGATAAGAACGTTGATGTCGTCCTGCAACCATTGCAATCATTTAGCCACCAATTCGGGGATTTGCATTCTGTATTCAGTTGACAATCTCCACCATCACTAAGATACGTATTTATTATTTTACCAGCAGTTGCTAAGCATTGTAGTTCTGCAAATGACATTAAACGCCATCCCATGTTTACACATGCTTCCATTGCTTCAGACCATGTGGCATAATTATTACATGCAATTTTCACTTCTATATTTGTGCCATCACATGTATAGGTACTGGCTTCGTCAGCCACTAAATCCCGGCAATAATTTCCTACAGCCGTTAAGCCGGGACAACAACCAACAGCCCCCACAGCCTCATCCCTCAAACTGCATCTATATCCGGGACACCGGGTAGCATCGGTTATAGAAATTATTCTTCCAGCGGAATAAGCGCTGCTATGTACAGTGGACGCACCATTGATGATAAACGGTTTTGTTCCTTTCAACGTATAAGTTCCGTTGATATAACTTCCGCTTGTAATTTGGGCGTTCGGCGGATAGTCGGTAGCATACGCGCAGGCATTGAATTGGGCAGGAACATTGTTTAATTGCAATGCAATTTTTCCGGTAAAATTAGCTCCGGAAGTAGTACTTTTAATCCACACGCCGCGTGTATTACCGGATACCGTAGAAGCAACGGCGCTGCCGGTAGTGTTTTGGGTTACGGTTGCACCGGTAATAGCCGCCGGTTTCCACACACCGGTAGGCGCGTTACCGGATATTTCAGTGTAATCCACAAATACCCATACATCGGATAAATGCGTAGCATTGCGTGCTGTCCATGATAAATCGCAGGTAGCAATTTTTTTGGCGTAATCAATTGTAGTGATTTCAATGTTCAATGTTTGTGCGCTTGCTACAACGCTTACGAACATTGCGAAAAAGAAAAATTTTGTTTTCATAATTTTGTATTTTTAATTGTTATTATTTTTTGCAGCTTTTGGAGATTGTTTTATACACGTACCCACAAACACAAACGACATTTATAAAACAATCTCCTGCTGCAATTTTATTCTCATTGCCAATTCTACATTTCTATCTTTATTTAATTATAACCGTACATAAATATG
>JAIRLT010000021.1 GCA_031259225.1 Prevotellaceae bacterium | reverse complement strand
CTCACCGCTGACCTTGTCGTTCGAGAACGACCAGCGCGGGCAACCCCTGTACTTCGCCCTCCGCTGGGAAAACACCCGCGGCGAAAAAGGACCCTGGAGCGAAATGCAGGAAACGATGGTGCCGTAATGGGCAGTGGGCAGTAGGCAGTGCTGGCGCTTCGCGAATGGAGAGTGGAGAATGGAGAGTGGAAAGCTGCTGACGCGCCAGCGCCCTTTACCTTTCACCCTTTACCCTTCACCCTGAAAAAAAGAACTACCGGTGCAAAAATGTACCGGCGGTTTTTTTTGAAATATTTAAATCTTTGAATTGTTCCCGCGTCAGCCCCTTCACCCTTTACCTTGTACCCTTTGCCACAAAAAAAGAACCGCCAGTAAGGAAACTTGCCGGCGGTTTTTCTTGAAATATTTAAATCTTTAAATTTTGAAATCGTACTAAAATGCGCGGAAGCCGATAGCTTTTTTTACTTCTTTCAGGGTGGCTTGGGCGCTTTCGCGGGCTTTGAGCGCCCCGCTTTGGGTTACTTTGCGCAAATAAACATTGTTGGCTTTGATTTCAGCAATGCGTTCATGAATGGGCGCAATTTTTTTCCATGTGTCTGCGGCTAACTGTTTTTTCAAGTCGCCGTAGCGGATACTGCAATCGTTATATTTTTCGCGGAAATAAGCTACCATACCGGGCGTAGATACCACTTCCAAGAGGGTAAAAATATTCCGGATAGGTTCCGGCATCGGGCTGTTGGGGGCGGTAGGACCGCTGTCGGTGAGGGCGTGCATGATTTTTTTTGTAACAGTTTTTTCATCGTCCACCAGGAAAATGCCGTTGCCTTCGCTCTTGCCCATTTTCCCGCTGCCGTCGAGTCCGGGAATTTTCACTAATTCGTTGCCGAAGTTGAAAGCCGTAGGTTCCGGGAAAACCTCCACGCCATAAAGGTTATTGAACCGTCGTGCAAATGTACGCGTCATTTCCAGATGCTGCTCCTGGTCTTTCCCTACGGGCACTTTGGCGGCGCGGTGTATCAGGATATCCGCAGCCATCAGCACAGGATAGGTCAGCAGACCGGCATTCACATTGTCGGAATGTTTGCGCACCTTGTCCTTAAAGGAGGTGGTGCGTTCCAACTCGCCCTGGTAGGCAAGCATGTTTAACAATACGTAGAGTTCCGATACTTCCGGAACGTCGCTTTGTATATAGATTGTAGCCACTTCGGGGTCAAGCCCGGCGGCAAGGTATTCCGCCAGTACATTTTTCACATTTTCGTGGAAGTCGGCTGATTTCGGGTGTGTGGTGAGCGAATGTAAATCGGCGATAAAAAAGTAGCAGCAATGTTCCTGCTGCATTTTTATGAAATTTTGCAATGCGCCGAAATAATTTCCTAAATGCAGGTTGCCGGTGGGACGTATGCCGCTTAAAACAATTTCCATGATTTCTAATTAAAGTGACTATTTATTTAATGTACCAATGTGGCTGATTATTCCGGCGCCGGTTACATCATAATCCATAATTCATAATTTATTTGTAACATTTATTTTTTAAAGTCCAAAGATATTGATAAATTTGCAAAAATAAAAATCAGCCGTAAGTCGTAACCATACATTACAGTCACATTAATCACATTAAAAAAATAATCACATTAGCACATTAAAAATGGAAACGGAAAGCACACGCCAGCAAAAAGTAGGGCGGCAACTACAAAAAGATATTGCCGAAATTATCCGCCGGCAAGGCATGGGCGCTTATGGCGGCGCGATGGTATCGGTTACGTCGGTGCGTATGAGCCCTGATTTGGGGCTGGCGCGCGTGCGTTTGAGTATCTTCCCTTCGGAGAGGGCGGCGGCAGTAATGGCTGCTGTCAATCAACAATCCCGCAGTATCCGCGGCGAGCTGGGTAAACGTATAGCCAAGCAAATGCGCATTGTCCCCGAGTTGGTTTTTGCGATGGACGATACGTTGGATTATGTGGAAAAAATCGATGAATTGTTAAAAAAATAATCTTGAACCTCGCTACTTTCATAGCGCGCCGGTATTTATTCGCCAAGAAATCGCATAACGTAATTAACATTATTTCGTTGATTAGCGCGGTAGGCGTGGTCATCGGGACGATGGCGCTGGTGGTGGTGCTGTCGGTGTACAATGGATTTGAAGATCTGGTGAAATCGCTGTACAATACGTTCGACGCCGATTTACGCATTGCACCGGCTACCGGTAAAACGTTTGTGCCGCAATCGCCGGAATTTGACGCTGTGCGCCGTTTGCCGGGCATCGTTTCTTTTGCCGAAGTGTTGGAAGAAAATGTATTGGTGGAATACCGCGGTCATCAGGACATCGCCGCTATCAAGGGTATTGACAGCGCCTTCCTTTCTACCACGCGCCTTCCGGACGCCATGGTGGACGGCGAGTTTAAACCCTGGCATGGCGAATTGGAACAAGCCGTTATCGGGCGGGCGATAGCCTATAAATTAGGGATAGGCGTTCATTTAATAGATCCTTTGCATGTGTACGCTCCCAGGCGCGAAGGCAGCGTATCGCTGGTGAATGTGGAGGCGTCGCTGGTGAGCGATTATATTTTTCCTGCCGGCATTTTTGCGATAGAGCAGTCGTTCGATAATGTGGTTTTTGTGCCTCTTCCGTTTGTCCGCCGTTTGTTTGATTACACCAATGAGGTAAGCGCCGTAGAAATTCAATTGGCGGCAAACGCCGATGCCGCCGGTCTGCAAACACAAATCAAAAAATTGCTCGGTAACAATTTTACCGTTAAAAACCGCTATGAACAGCACGCAACGCTCCACCGTATGATGAAGTCGGAGAAAGCGGCAATATATGCCATTTTATTATTTATGCTGATAGTGATTTCATGTAATATTCTCGGTTCGCTTGCTATGCTTATCATCGAAAAGAAAGGCGATGTGTTCGTTTTGCGCAGTATGGGCGCTAACGCCCGGTTAATTAACCGTATTTTCTTGCTGGAAGGATGGATGATTTCGGTGTTGGGCGTGGTAACCGGCATTGTTCTTGGATTGCTTGTGTGCTTTGCGCAGCAATGGTTTGGAATTATTTCCATGCCCGGCAATTTTTTAGTGGCTACCTATCCGGTATCCGTTCGCTGGACAGACGTAGCGCTGGTGGCTGTGGCGGTATTGGCAATAGGTTATGTAGTAGCGTGGCTGCCGGTGAGGGCAGTAGGCAGTAGCAACAGGCAGGGGAAACCTTATATTCGAAATATCTATGACTGATAAACAAATTACCGGAAAAACAGGCGAGCAAATCGCTGCGGATTATTTGCGCAACAACGGATTTAATATCCTGCACATAAATTGGCAACAAGGGCAAAAAGAACTGGATATTGTCGCCGAAAAAAATAACCGCCTGCATGTGGTAGAAGTGCGCTCGCTGAAATCAAACTTTTTTGTGGAGCCGTATCAATCCATAAATAAAGCAAAACAACGCTGCCTGATTGCGGCAGCGAATGCCTACATACAGCGTTACAAGCTGACGATGGAAGTGCAGGTGGATGTAATTTCTATCGTGTTCCGTGGCAGTGAACACTCACTGGAATATCTTCCGAACGCTATTTATCCGGGCGTTTAAAATGGAAAAATGCTGTTTATAAAATCCCGGAATAAAAGAATTTTATCGCTGTTCTTCTGAAAAAGTAAATGTTCGAAATCATGTGATTTTTTTTTCAAATCAACTTTTTCAAGCGTTTTTATCAGCGCTTTTTTCAGTTCGCTTTCATTACGTATATGCCATTTTTGCGTTAAATACGTGTAGTTGGGTTTTGTCTGGGCTAATAAAAACATGGCGTCATAAAAATCACGTCCTTTTTGACGGGCAAGCAAAGCAGCGATTTTCATGGCACACAAAATATCATTTGGTGGTACGGGAAATGAAAAAAAGAACCCACAACCCCTGATATTCGCTATCACCGGGGAATATTCCACGGCTTGGTCTTGGGCTTCTATTTTTATTAGAAACCGCTCTTCTTTATATCCCGATAAACCCAATTCAAACAGCATTTCGGGAAAATAGATATTTTTACGGAAAGCTTTTAATTTATCATTTACCTTGTCCCGTACAGCTACTCTAAAACCGGAGCGTTGCAAAAATGACCCTACCGCTTCCGTTATTTCCGAAAAATGCTGTTCGGATAATTGCCTGCAATCAAAATCCAGATCCTCCGAAAAACGGTCGATACCCTTAACTAATCGCAGATTAGTGCCACCAATAAAAATAAGTTTTTTAACGTATGGGGTAGTGGATAAGTAATCAAGTATCATCAGTTGAACATACTCTTTTACCATATATTTCTGATGTGCCGGGCTCCTGATTATCTGTTCCGGGAAAAACGGTTTTAGTTGTTCCAATCGTATCATATTCCGTATTTTTTTAACAGCAACGCGGCTCGTTTACTCAATGCTTTGGTTTGAAATTTATCGGCATATTCATTAAACCGGTTTACGTTGAAATGCTGTTCGAGAAAATCTTCGTCTAAACGTAATTCCTCCATTTCTTGCGGCGTGTCGTAAAACGGATACAGGTATAGCAAATCAAGTAATGCCTTTTCAGGCTGCGCAAGCAAGAATGTCTGCGCGTTTAAAAAAGGCTTTATATCGTAACCAAACAGCAGGTTTGGAGCTATCTGCCGGTAGGTAAATATTCCGAATGAATTTTCAAAAACAGTTCTTTTCAAAGTGCCTACCGCTGAAATTTGCACGACAGCTTCAGGAATTATCCCGTAAAATGCCAGCGCCGAATGCACACTGACGTACGAGGGGCGGTAAATCCGGTTAGAAATAAAAAATCCAAAGTTAGGTTGATGCCAGTATTCGGGAAAGCTATAATAGCCATTTCTTAACTTAACCAATAAATTTTGTTTCGTCCAGCGGGTCAGGTTCATCTTATCAAAATTTTCCTGCCATGCATATATTTGGTGTACATTGATACATCCCAAATCAAAAAAACGGTTCTTGAATTGTAAATAATCCATTTTAATGCTGTTTTTATGCAAAAATACATAAAAACAGCATTAAAACAAAATATTCAGGGATACGGTTGATGCCGGGAAGAATGCCTTAAATAAGTCGTAGGTTGTAAGCCACCCGTCAAAATATTGGCGGATGGCAAAGAAACTTTTGTTCACCTTGATGAATTTGGCGACGAAATTATAAAAAACATTCCGGGAAATCAGTGTAACCTGAGTTCCCGGAACGTTTTTGATGGCTGTGCGGCTTTTTAACTTCTCTTGTTATTTCAAACGCTTATTCACGTAAGTGTGTTAATGTAGGCGTCAGCAATAGCAAGACTTAACGATCTTAATTTCTCAATATCCATTTCTACTTCAAAATCCCGCTCTTTTTTATTCGCTATCTCATTCCACATGGTTACGCCTGTCCATTGTCCATTATCAGCGATACTATTAATATTTTGGCGCGATATGGAATTCCGGAGTTTTTCGAGGATGTCCCGCTTTGTATATCGTTGGAATGCTTGGCGCTTGCGTTCGGGCGAGTTTATCTCTACTAATTGCCTATCCAGTACAAGCTGCAAACTTTTAAAATACCTAAGGAAGTCCTCATCTAACGGCGTGGCAAGGAATTGTTCGTCATCTTTCTTAAATTCCCATACTGCAATGACCAACCCACCAAAACAATTCAGCAGGAAGGTTACTTCCAATCCAAACATGTTTCTAATTGTGTGAGATTGTTCAACCAGTTTCTTTGTTCTGTAGGTAAACTCTAATTTATAATCTATATACATAATTTTTTCTCCTATATTTATTTTTGATTACACAGATTTAAGCGGATTACGCGAAGTTGAAAATAATGGTTAGTGGTTAATTGTTAATTATTAATTGTTAGGCTGGCGCGCCAGCACTGCCCACTGCCTACTGCGTAGCCCGGGAAATTAACAGTCCATGACAGGAAGTACCTGTCTTTTGTCGGGATAAAATCTTTTTTCCACATAATTGTATATTTTTAGGTTTATAAATTGAAAAATTCAAAGATTTAAAAATTTAAACAGCGTCCCGGATGACTTGTCCGGAAGTCCGGATGACTTGTCCGGAAGTCCGGATGACTTGTCCGGAAGTCCGTATGACTTATCCGGAAGTCCGGATGACTTATCCGGAAGTCCGGATGACTTGTCCGGAAGTCCGGATGACTTCTCCGGAAGTCCGGATGACTTATCCGGAAGTCCGGATGACTTATCCGGAAGTCCGGATGACTTGTCCGGAAGTCCGGACAGACTGTTGGGAAGACTGGAAAAACAAGCGGGAAATAACGGCAACACAGCCGGAAAGCCAAGCGCACCAAGCGTTTCTACCGGTAATAAAGTTGAAACAAGCAACCCTCTGGAGACCGCACAGGAGTAAGCACACAGAGCGACACGCTCTACAGCCTTACTCTCGCAACGGTTTCGGGGGGGGGGGTACAAAATAAAACATCCAAGAAACCGTCAGGTTTAGGGTGCGCGGGGCGTGGATGTTCAAAAAGTTTTTCATAATGTTTCAATGTTCGGGTACAAAGGTAAGAAACTTTTTCTTAAATACAAAAAAATGTTTTTGACCTAAACGCTACGATTTTTTGACATTGCCGGTAAAATTTAACGTAAACGCTACGAAAATTTGCGGCGGAACGCTTGCAGTATTCAAATTATTGTTGGAACTTTGCAGCCAATATTAACAATAAAAACATAGTATTATGAAAAGAACACTTCTTTTAGCCATCATCAGTATGGCAGGTTTTGCGGTCACGTTTGCGCAGTCGGCAGACAGCACCGTTAAATTTACCGAAACAACGCACGACTTCGGGGAATTGCTGCAAAGCAACGGTCCGCAAACGTATGCGTTTGAATTTACCAACACCGGCAGCAGCCCCGTGTTAATTCAAAACGTACAGCCGTCATGCGGTTGCACCACCCCGGGCTGGACAAAAGAACCGGTAGAACCCGGGCAAACCGGCGTCGTGCAGGCAACCTACAATGCCGCCGCAGTTGGTCCGTTCAACAAATCGCTTACGGTTACCACGAACGGCACGCCCAGTACCATTATTCTATATATTAAAGGGAAAGTCATCGTCGGCGAAGCCAGCGAACCTGCACCGGTAGAATAACGGCGCACGGCGCACAGTCACTATTAAAAAAGACCTGCCGCATGAAAATGTAGCAGGCTTTTTTTTAATGTGCTAATGTGATTAATGTGCTAATGTGACTAATTTTTTAATGTGACTAATTGGCTGCCGCGTCAGCCAACTCTTAGTTCTTAACTCTTAGTTCTTAACTCCTATTCGTGCCGAAAATCAGGGCATATGTTTTCATTTGTTTGGTCATTGCCAGCAGTCCGTTGGCGCGGGTGGGGGATAGGTTTTCCTTTAACCCGATGGTTTCGATAAATGCGAGGTTGGCGTTTAAGATGTCTTGTGGCGCCTGTCCCGAAAGCACGCGCACCAACAGGGAAACGATGCCTTTGGTAATAATCGCGTCGCTGTCGGCGGTGTAATATACCCGTCCGTTTTCAAGCCGCGCATCCAGCCATACCCGCGACTGGCAACCGCTAATCAGGTTTTGTTCCACTTTGTTTTTTTCGTCGAAGGGCGGTAGTGATTTCCCCAGTTCTATCAGGTATTCGTACTTGTCCATCCAGTCGTGGAAGGAGGAAAATTCTTCGATTACCTGCTGTTCTATTTCTTCAATGCGCATAATAATAAAATTGGTAAAGCCTGCCGGGCTTAGTCTTCCGTCCGTTCTATGCGGACGCCTATAGCCCCCGCGCCCGGCAGTTTTTCGTTCCGCATCAGGTGGGCGATGCGGAAGCGATAGTCGCCATATTGCCGGAACCGGACGCCGGTGCGGAATTCCAGCCGGCTGTCTATCCACCGTCCGCTGGTTTTCCCGTTCCATTTCCCGTTGTCCATGAGGCGGTATTCCACCGTGTCGCAGGCGGTAATACCCGACGGCGCGGTGGTGGCTACCGAGAGGATGATGTTGTTGTACGGGTAGTCGTCCGTATGGCGCAAAGTGAGCAAAACCGTGCAATACGAGAGGGTGTCTTCCACCGGCAATGTTATCGGGATGATACTGTCCTTATGCCACGTTGAATGTGGAATATTTATTTGCTGTTCCGCCATGCCGTTGTATTCGCAAGAGATGCAAAAGAGCGCCGCCACAGCGGTGAGGGTACTATTTTTGAGTATTATTTTCATGTTTGCCGGATGATTTTTTGCCGGACAGCCTGTTCCGGCGTTGCCGGTTCTGTTTGCGGCGTTTTTTCTTCTTTTTATCAAAACGGGTGATGCTGTCTTCGCCAACGGTGTCTTTGAAAGTGGCGGGTTGTTCCTGTTTTGTGGTGTTTTTTGTCATGGCGGGGATTTTACCGCCCTC
>JAIRLT010000003.1 GCA_031259225.1 Prevotellaceae bacterium | reverse complement strand
GTGAGCGCTTGGTATATCTCGCTAAACTGCATATTCGTGGACAGCATAAAATCCTCCAGTTTGCGGTTAAGCTCGGCATATCCGAGTGCGTATTGTCTCAAAGTAACAAAAGCCCGCATAATGCTTCTATTGATTTGTATTGCCACGTTAGATTTGAGTACGCTGCTAAGCATGGCTACACCCAACTCCGTAAAGGCAAAAGGAGCATATTTTATATTGTGCCCCCGCCCATTGTTCAAGATCACAAATTGTGATCTTGAACAATCCTTTATCTCGTCAGAGGAAAGCACAAACATAAAATCATCACCTTCAAACCGCTCAATATTTCTTTTTACGGTTTGATTAAGCGCCCTCGTTTCTACGCCGTACAGCTCCGCTAAATCACGGTCAAGCATTACTTTCCGCCCGCGAATTTCATAAATTTTGCTTTGAATAACTTGTAATTCCATAGTATTTAATATAGTTGTGCAAATATACAAATTTCCCCAAAAATATAAACAAAAAACTTTATTCTTCTATTTTACGGTATTTTCGTCGTTTTTATCATAGTGGGGAAAACCTTTTTTCCATGAATTATACATGGGCGTGTGCTCATGCCTCCTTATCCGTTTGCCGTTTGATTTCGGCAGTTGGTCGGGAAACATACTACCTTTGTAGAAAGATTATTGGTCGAAGTCCTGTAAGAATTGTATATTTGTAGAGTAAATTTTTAACCTTTTAAAATGGAACCTATCAAATCGCATCCAAACCGGGTACAAGGCGCCGTGTTCGCCTTGTTAATCATCACCGCCGGCGTATTGCTGTTGCTGTTCAATACGGGGTATTTGCCGGATGTACATAAAACGGTCATTTTTTCGTGGCCCATGTTGCTGGTCGTTATAGGTATTTTGTTTATTTTTTCGCCCCACAAACGTGTTCCCGGCTTTTTCCTGTCGTTGTTAGGGCTGTTGTTGCTGTTGCCGAAACTGAATGCCGGCGGCTTCACCTGCCTGAAAGGCAACGGCTGGGCAATAGGTTTAATTATCGGCGGCTGCCTGTTGCTTTTCCGGGTATTGAGGTCGCGGTCGCATTTTTGCCGCATGGAACACCGGCGGGGATATTACCACCGGCGGTTTTCATCGTTCCACTCGCGCAGGATGCCGGACGAAGAACCGGGACGTATTGCCACGAGTTATGTCTTCAGTGGCGGAAAGGAAAAAGTAACCACGCAAAATTTCAAAGGCGGCGACATAGACTGCATTTTCGGCGCTGCCGAAATAGATTTCATGGATGCGCAATTAGCCGAAGGCGACAGCACGCTTAATGTGAGCGCGGTTTTTGGCGGTCTCACGCTGTACATTCCCGCGCACTGGAAAGTCGAACTCCGGCAGGACGCCGTTCTCGGGCGGATGGAAGACAAGCGCGCGCGTCCTACATTTGACGTCCATGAAAACCGGACGCTTATCATTAAAGCCTCAATGATATTTGGCGGCGGCGAAATAAAAACCCGCTAACCGCCTTGCCGACCGCGTTACGTAAGTTATGGAAAAAAATCCCATTTTCAAAAATTATAAAACCAAACTGCTCTACCTGCTCAGTTGGGCAGGCATTATTTGCGGGCAAATTTTGATTATCCATAACACTGCCCGTTACTCGCTGGAATATGTCGTCATTGATGCGCTCGTGTTCAACATGCTTTTTGCCGCCTTGTTGCTCCCCGTGTGGTATCCCGTGCGCTTCAACGGTTGGGAGTCCAAATCATGGCAATTTAATGTGATAGTACATTTGGCTTTGGTGGAATTATTTGTTGCCCTTTCCGTGTCCACCGGTTATTTCATTATATGGCTACTGAATACGGATAATAATCATTACCTGGATTACCTGCAACTTTCGCACGGGTGGAAAATCGTACAGGGATGCATGTTTTACCTCGTTATGGTGCTGGTGTATTATTTATACATTCATGTGGAAAAGCTGCGCGAAAAGGCAGCCAACGAAATCCGCCTGAACCAGCTGATAAAGGACAATGAACTGAACCGCCTGAAATCGCAAATCAACCCGCACTTTTTATTCAACAGTTTAAATTCCGTAAATTCGCTTATTATCCGCCACCCCGAACAAGCGCAGAAAATGTTGGTGGAGTTGTCCGATTACTTGCGCTATGCGGTGTTGGCAGACAATGCCATTTATTCTTCATTGCAACACGAAATGGAAAATATTGAGCGTTACCTGGCGATTGAAAAATTGCGCTTCGGCGAAAAATTAGTCTATGAACGCACCATTGACCCGGCATGCCTGCCGTTGAAAATCCCGGCGATGTTGCTGCAACCGCTGTTCGAGAATGCCGTTAAACACGGCGTGTACGAAAGCCTGCAAACAGTTCGTATCAACGTAACGGCAAAAGTGGACGGGACACAGGTCATCTTTGTTATCAGTAACAACTACGACGCCGGCAACGGGTCGCAGAAAAAAGGCTCCGGCACCGGGCTGAAAAATATCCGCGAACGGTTGCGGTTGTCATATGGCGTCACGGCGTCGCTGCATACAAAAATAGAAGACGGGAAATTTATTGCTATCCTGCAAATACCGGTTTAATGAAGAAATAAAAATTATGAAAGCACCAGAACCAGCCCTGCCATCCTCCGCGACACAACTGCCGCCACTGTCCATCCTCATTGTGGACGACGAAACGCCGGCGCGCGAACTGATACGGCATTACCTGCAAAGTTATCCCGGTATAACAGTCGCCGGCGAAGCGGACAACGGTTTCGACGCTATAAAACTTATCAAAGAACATCGTCCGCAACTGGTGTTCCTTGATATCCAAATGCCGAAACTGACCGGTTTTGAATTATTGGAACTGATAGATGTAACGCCGGAAATCATTTTCTCTACGGCTTTTGACCAGTATGCTTTGCGCGCCTTTGAGCTGAATGCGGTGGATTATTTGCTCAAGCCCTATTCCAAAGAACGCTTCGACCGGGCGGTACAAAAGGCGGTGGCAAAAATCCGGTCAGGGAATGATAGCCGGGGCAGTTGGCAGGCGCTTCAGCAAACCCTTGCCGCCGCGCCCACTCTGCTCGCCCGCGTGGCGGTGAAAGACCGCCAGCAGATACATGTTATCCCCACCGGCGACATCACCTACATCGAAGCCGACGGCGACTATGTGAAACTGCACACAGCCACCGGCGCGTTCCTGAAAGAAAAAACCATGAAATACTTTGAAGCGAATTTGCCGCCGCAACAGTTCATACGTATTCACCGTTCCTTTATCGTCAATGTGGACAAGGTGGCGAAAATCGAACTTTTCGAAAAGGAAACTTACCGCGTGCACCTGAAAAACGGCGCTATCCTGCGCGCCAGCAGCACCGGCTACAAACTGCTGAAAGAAACCGTAAAATTGTAGCGGATTTTATGCCAGTAGAATATATTGGTTGTCTATTTTTACATTAAAGTGTATATCCGCTTTCAGCGCTTTAAATACCCGCATAATAGTATCAATAGTTGCACTGTTCGCACTGCTTTCGATTTTGGATATTTGGGATTTCTGAATGCCTACAAGACGTCCTAATTGTTCTTGCGTTAATTTTTTTTCTTGGCGGGCTGTTTTAATCATCCTGCCTAAGACTTCCATGCCGAGTTCATATTCGTATGCTTCTCTTGCAGGGCTTCCCACCTTGCCGATGTATTTATCTTTCATCTCGGCAAAAGAATAGGATTTTATTTTTGGTGATGCCATATTTTTTATTTGTTTTTAAAATAAATCGTTCTTATTCGAGTTGCTCTGGCTATTTCATTTAACGGAACTTTGTCTGTTTTTTTTACAAATCCATGTGTTGCGAAAACCAATGTATTTTTATTATTGGATTTGTCCCAAAAAGCCAATAACCGGTATTGAATGCCATTATATAACGTCCTAAATTCCCAAATATCATCTTGCAACTTTTTGAAAAGTCTTGGGTCATTTGTCTGCTCAGCTAAATCGATGTTAAAAAAAATTTTCCTTGTTGTTTTTGTATCCAATTCTGAAATAAATTTTTCAGCTTCTTCTAAAAATATTGTTTGAAAATATTTCATCGGATAATTTTCACAAAAGTAAAAAAAGTTTCTATATTTTGAAACGCATGGTAAAAAATTATTAATTTTGCTATTTTTGGCAGAATATTCTTAAATACGGGTGTATCAATACGTAAAAAGTGTTAAAAACATCATGGTTTCAAAAATTAACCTATAACCCCAGAAGCAGAACAAGGTAGTTATATTTAATTGTATAACCCTGTCATTCAGCTATGTGTTGGATACAATTACCGGGCAGGCATCGCATGGCAAAGGATGCTAACTGTCAGCGTTTTTGCTGTTATATATTAGAAATTAGCCTGTTGGAATGGTAGAATATTTTTTTGGCATTTTCAAAAAAATTGACTAACTTTGTTAAGTGTAAAAACTATTACTGATTTTTGCCTGCTGTCAAGAGGAGAGATTTGCAATCGAAAATTAAAAATAGTTACCAGCCGCTGAACCTAAAAAATCGGCGGCTTTTTTGCTTCTCCTCCTGCGCGAAAAATCCGCGCGCCTGTTTCAACGTATCAGCTTAAACTTCCGCAATGCTTGTACCACGCCGTCGTCATCAACAGTGGCGGTAATGTTGCCGGCTACCTGTTGCACGTCGCTGCCGGCATTGCCCATCGCGATGCTGAGTTGTACGTTTTGCAACATTTCAATGTCATTTCCGCCGTCGCCGAAAGCCATCGTTTCTTCGGGCGCGATACCGAAGTGCGCAATCATTTTGGTAATGCCGATCCATTTGCTGCTGCCGGCGGGAACGATGTCGGCGAACAGCGGGTGCCAGCGGGTGGTGGCGCAATGCGACAACCGGCGCATCAGGCGGCGTTCCTGCGCTGCGCCGAAAAATCCCAATACCTGATATACCGCCGAACGCCGGATAGCGGCAGCCGTGCGGATGGGCGGGTCGCGGAAAGCAATTTGGGCAAATACTTTTTCGACGGTGGCGTTTTTATACGTCATGCTTTGTCCGCGCTCGTGGACAAACACGCAAGGAAACCGTTCTTCCGTGTCAAAGTACTCGAAGAGCGCCGTCACGTCTACTGCGGGGATGCGGTGTTTGTAAATGATGCGTTTCCCGGCGATGCACATGCCGCCGTTGAGCGTTACATAACCGTCGAACGGGATAGCCGACACATTATCCATCGTGCATTGGTGGCGACCGCTGGCTACGAAAATTTTTATGCCCTGTTGCTGCAATTCGTGCAATGCCGCCACAACCGCCGGCGCTACAGTGTGGGTTTTGAAACTTACTAAGGTGCCGTCGATGTCAAAAAATACCGCTTTTATCATTTGTTGCTGTGATGAGGTTTCCCGGCTGTTCCCGGATGGTGTAATTTATTTTTTT
>JAIRLT010000194.1 GCA_031259225.1 Prevotellaceae bacterium | reverse complement strand
TCGTTTTCCGGACGATGTATGACAAAACCTCCATTATCGTCTTCCGGCAATTCAAATTCCTTATCTACCGGCTCAGGTAGCTGCGGTTTAACAGCAGGCGGGACTTCCTTATCCGGCTTTTTGCTTTTCTTTTTTCCATGAAACAGGCTGCTCAACCAAGGTATAAACTTCGGGCTGATGAATATTCCCCAAGTTATAATCAATAATAAGAGGAGCAACGCCGTTCCGGCAATGCCGATGATTTGAATGAGCCAACCGCTTACTACATCGCCGGTGATACCGCCCAGCCCTTTTCCTATCAAGCCTTTCAGCGAGGGTACCAAATGCCCGAAGACAAAACCCAAGAACAGGGAAAATAAAATACAACCGGTAAGCGTGGCTACAATTATTTTATAAAAACAGGTGATGCGCATTTTCAGTAAATGCAAGCCCCATAAGCCTAACAGGAAGGGTATCCCGAACGAAGCCAACCCGAAATATTCACCCATCAATAAATTTGCCCAACTGTAGCCGAGTTTCCCGATGAAAGGGGACGTCTGTGCGCCGCTTTGGTAGGCGCCCCAACGAAAGATATATAAACCCAAAACGATGAGCGTGAAAAATGCAAACAAAAGCGCCAGCATGCCGCCAATGAAACGGATGCTGTCATTGCGCCGGGTTTGTTCACCTGTGCGCTGAACCTGCTTTCCGGTATTTTTTTTCTTTGCCATTTTTTTATTTTTGTTCATAAAATCCCAAGTCAGGATAGAAATACTGCACCATTTTTCCGTAATTATCCTGCGCCGCACGACAAGTATCCATCAGGTAACCTTTCACGGCAGGATATTCTTTCAAGCCGCGATAGTAAAAGAATTTGTGCGCTTCTTCAATGATAAAAGGCATAATATCGTGCGCAAGGCATTCCTTAAAAATAATCAGCCGCCCGACACGCCCGTTGCCATCCTGAAAAGGATGTATCCGCTCAAACCGGCAGTGGAAATCAACGATGTCTTCAAACGTGGGGACAAGATGTTTGTGATAGGAAGCAAGAAGTTCATCCATCTCCGCCGATACATTCTCAGGCGCAGTAGTGGATAGTTCCCCTACTACGTTGGGTCTGGACTTGTACTCGCCCACACGAAACCATGTTTTTTTTGCATCGCCGGTAGCGTTTTTTAATAATGCGTGGAACTGTTTGATATGATTTCCGGTCAATTTCTCGCCGGCTATTTCCAGCAAATAATCAAAACAGGAAAAATGATTTACTGTTTCGATAATATCGTTCACGTTAGCTGTTCCGCCATTTTCAACGTAGAGGGTGTTGGTTTCAAAAATATACCGTGTTTGCTCCTCCGAAAGGCGGCTTCCCTCTATATGATTAGAGTTATAAGCAAATTTAATCTGCGTTTGACGATACAACCCGCCTTTTTCCGACCTGTTCTTTTCTTTTTGTAAAATGCTTGAAAGGTTCATAGCCGTAGGGGTTGTTGTTTATTCACTGAGGCGTTCGATGTGTGCGCCCAGGGCATTCAGCCGTTGGTCGATGTGCTGGTAGCCGCGATCAATCTGGTCAATGTGCTGGATGAGACTAACGCCTTCGGCACTCATGGCGGCAATGAGCAACGCGATGCCGGCGCGGATATCAGGCGAACTCATGCGGGCGGCGCGTAACGCGAAAGCATGGTCGCGCCCGATAACAGTGGCGCGGTGCGGGTCGCAGAGGATGATTTGCGCGCCCATGTCTATTAAATTATCTACAAAAAACAGGCGGCTTTCAAACATTTTTTGATGAATAAGCGCCGTGCCTTTGGCTTGCGTCGCTACCACGAGGAATACGCTGAGCAGGTCGGGCGTAAGTCCGGGCCACGGCGCATCGGCAATGGTCATTATTGAGCCGTCGATGAATGTTTCAATTTCGTAATGCTCTTGCGCAGGAATGTAAATATCATCGCCACGCTGTTGCATCGCTATGCCCAGACGGGCAAACTGCGCAGGGATAATCCCAAGGTTTTCGTACGACACGTTTTTTACGGTCAGTTCGCTGCGCGTCATTGCCGCCATGCCGATGAAACTGCCCACTTCAATCATGTCGGGCAAAATCGTATGGTCGGCGCCGACAAGGCTGTCCACGCCTTCAATCGTGAGCAGGTTGGAACCTACGCCGGATATCTTCGCGCCCATGCGGTTCAACATGCCGCATAATTGTTGCACGTAAGGTTCGCAAGCGGCATTATAGATAGTAGTCACGCCGCGCGCCCTCACTGCCGCCATTATAATATTCGCCGTTCCGGTAACCGACGCTTCGTCAAGCAGCATATACGTTCCTTTGAGATGCGCGGCTTCCACCGTATAGAAACTTTCGCCGGCATTATATGAAAATACAGCGCCCAATTTTTGGAAGCCGATAAAGTGGGTATCCAACCGGCGACGTCCAATTCTATCGCCGCCCGGACGCGGCATATAGCCATAACCAAAACGCGCCAACAGCGGTCCTACAATCATCACCGATCCGCGCAAAGCAGCAGCCTTTGCTTGAAATTCTGCCGTCTTCAAATAATCCAAATTAACGTCTGCGGCTTGAAAAACGTACGTGCCGGCGGAAAGCCGCTCTACGCTTACGCCCATATTCTTCAATAATGCAATCAGGTTGTTTACATCCAAAATATCGGGAATATTGCGAACCGTTACCTTTTCGGGGGTAAGCAGTGTTGCGCACAATATCTGCAATGCTTCGTTCTTTGCGCCTTGCGGTAAAATTTCGCCTTTCAGCCGGCAACCGCCATATACTTTAAATGTGGACATTTTCTTGAAGAAATTAATGGAATTAGAAGCGGTAGGAAAGTCAGGGGCATTAATGGAATTAAAGAGATTAACGTAACTGTTCACACGTTAGTTTCATTAACTTCTCTAACTTTTAACTGCCCTGAAATTACTTCTTTTTCTTTTTGTGTTTTTTATTTTTCCCGTTTTTGTTATTCTGCGAATGGCGGGGATGGTTGTTACTGTTGTTACTGTTGTTGCTTTGTATATTCATCAATTTCAAGGCGGGGTTCACATGGATACGACCTTTCGACAATACTTCTATGTCCTTAAAAATAATGTCGTCGCTGACTGCATCTTTGTTCCATGTCAGGTATTGTTTCTTCATGTAATGCGCCATTGCCGCAATCATGGTTTCTTTTTCCGGACCGTCAGGAATGCCGGCGAGGACTTTCAACATATTTTCAATATTGCGCCCGTAGTGCATAATACGCACCGGCGTATTCGGATACGGAATGATCGCCGGTTTTTCCTTGAATGTCTCCGGAACCGGTACAGGATAAGGAGAGTCAATATCTATATCGAAATCGGCTATAAGGTACACATGATCCCACAGTTTGTGGCGGAAGTCCACAATATCGCGCAGGTGCGGGTTCAAGTTGCCCATGACCGTTACCACTGACCGCACTTGTTCATTGCGTTTTCCTCGATCTTGTACGGACTTCACATATTGTATCATTTTTTGGATATGCCGCCCATATTCGGGAAGCACTAAATTCCGGCGTTGGGTGTTGTAATCAAATTTCATCAACTGTTTTTTTGTTGGCAAAGATACGAAATGTTTTTGAGGTTTGAAGTATGAAGTACAAAGTGGCTGGCGCCGGCTGCTACAGCGTCATTAACTTCTCTAACGCTATTCTTCCTGCTTCCTGATTATTTCCCGCACTGTTTCCCATGTAGCCCGGTCAATACGCGGACCAATGGTTTCAACGACTTTTGCCGCCACCAGCGACGCCAGTTTTCCACACTGCCGCAGGGACTGCCCGCAAGCATGGGCATACAGGAAACCGGCTGCATACAAGTCGCCTGCGCCGGTAGCGTCTACGGCGTTGGCGGGATAAGCGGGTTGGATGTATTCCTCCCCGCCGCTGCGTACCAATGAACCGTCGCTGCCTTTCTTGACTACGGCGATGCGGCAATATTTACTCAATTCCCGTAATGCTTCCGCCGGCTTGTATCCGGTGAAAGCTTCGGCTTCGGCTTCATTGGCAAACACAATATCCACCTGTTTTTCGATGATGTCCGCTAAAAACTGTTTGTTTGCTTCCACCACGTTGTAACTCGCCAAATCCAACGATACCGTGAGGTTTTGCTGCTTGGCAAGTTCTACCGCTCGCTGCAGCAACGCATGGTTTTGCACCAGATAGCCCTCTATATGGAAATAAGTATAACCGGCAAACATGGACGGTTGAATATCGTCGGGCGACAGTTCAATGGCTGCGCCCAAGAATGTAGCCATAGTGCGCTCGGCGTCGGGCGTGATGGATACCGTGCAGCGTCCTGTGGGCGCTTGGCTCGGGAGCAGGCAGGGCGTCACGCCGTGCAATGCCAGGTCATCGGCAAAAAGCCGCCCCAATTCGTCGTCGCCGGTTTTCCCGATAAATGTTGCGGGTAATCCCAAAGCGGCAATGCCCGTTAAAGTGTTGGCTGCCGAACCGCCTGCCACCACCCGCACGCCGAGCGAACGTATTGCTTCCCACAACTCCGCGCTGACGGCGCTATCGACATGTTGCATGCTGCCTTTGGGAAGGCGGAATTGCTTTAACAATTCTTCATTATCCAGCGTAACCAAAATATCTACGAGGGCATTGCCCATACCTAAAATACTGTTCATAATTGTTTTTATTTTTTACAAAAGTACGAAAGATTTTTTATAGTCAATCCGGGATAGGGTGCAAGAAACTTTTTGCATGATGTCTTTTTTTACTTGCAGCCTGCAAATGACTTTTTACATGATGTCTTTTTTTACTTGCAGCCTGCAAATGACTTTCTGACTATGTCTTTTTTTTACTTGCAGCCTGCAAGAAACTTTTTGCATTATGTATTTTTTCAGTGGAGGGTGGAGAATGGAGAGCGTGCGCCTCATACCTCATACTTCATACGGGATAAAAATTTTTATATATCCGAAAATTTTCGCATCTTTGTACTCAACAAACAAACACAAACAAATATGAAACATTCACCTCTTTATTCCGTACGGGCGCCCATACCGCTGCCCGGAACTATTCCCAAAGGAAATCATAAATACTTACTTTACGATCCGTAAGTAGCAGATGGCGAGTAAACCCTTCAACGGTTTACCGAGCCTCTCAAAGTTTTTATCCAAATCATCGTCCCGCCCGTGGTGGAAAAAGTTCCTGTTCCCACGCCGGTTTGAACACCGCATTGCCGAACGGCTATTGCGCGTGTTCGAAATCGGCTTCTACAGGAATTTTACCGCCTACGAGCTGGCGCGTGATTTGGGCATGGACAGTATCGATGGTCAGTGCGCCATTGACGAGGCTATACGCCACCTTCTGCTGAAAGGAAAAATCGAACAGCCCTATCCGGGGAAGTTCTGTTTGCATGATTATCGCCGTATCACGGGTGTGCTTGATTTATCGCAACCCGGCAGCCCGGCGCTGATTTCCGGTAATTATAAACTACCGGTATATGTTCATCCGGAACGATTGCATGGGGCGTCCCATGGCGATACGGTCAATGTAAAAATTTTCCGAAGGGCGCAACGCTCTTTGGAAGCGGAAGTAGTGAGCGTCATCAAATTCGCCCAACGCCGACTGGTGGGAAATCTGGAGGTATTGGAGCACAAGGCGTATTTTACCCCTGTCAATCGCGAATTATTCCGGACGGTCGTTATTCCGAAAAGCTGCATCAGGAACGCCGAAGACGGCGACCGCGTGGTAGTCGAACTGCAACCGCAGGGGCACGGGTGTGAAACTGTTGCCGCAAAAGTAATAAAAATACTGGGTGAAACCGATACGGAGTATGTCGAAACACAAACGCTCCTGCAAAGGAATAATTTCCCGACCGGTTTCACTCCCGAAGAAGAGGAGGCGGCGGCAGCCATCCGTTTCGACATTACGCCGGCAGATATTGCGACCCGCCTTGATTTGCGCGGCGTCCCGACGTTCACTATCGACCCCGACGGTACTAAAGATGTGGACGACGCCCTCTCTATCCGCGAGCTGCCGAACGGGAACCGGGAAATAGGCGTCCATATTGCCGATGTTACGCATTACGTAAAACCCGGCTCTATCCTTGATAAACACGCTTACCAGTATACTACTTCCGTTTACCTGCCCGACCGGGTATTGCCCCTGTTCCCCGATACCGTCACACACGGCTGTTCCCTGTTTGCCGGGATGGATAAGCTCGCTTTTTCCGTGCTGTTTGAAATAAACAGCGAGGCAAAAGTAATCCACCGGAAAATTGTCAAAACCGTTATACGTTCGCAACGGCAGTTTACTTACGGCGAAGCGCAGCAACTGATGGACGGCGCACCCGGTGAATTTGCCGAGGAACTGCGCACGCTGTACTCGCTTTCGCAACAGTTGCGGAAAGCCCGCCATGCCGATGGCGCAATTACGTTCAGCGACCGCCCTGAACTGTATTTTGAATTTGACGAAATGGGCAAGGTCATCAGCGTGAAGCCGCGCAAACGGCTCGCATCAATGAAGCTGATTGAGGAATTTATGTTGCTCGCCAACCGCAACGTGGCAGAGATAGCCGCCCGGAAACGGATGCCCTTTATATACCGTACGCACGGGCTGCCGAATAAACGGATGTTCGACGAGTTGCGCCGCGTCGCTATGAATTACGGGCATACCCTCAGGGGTGAAAGCATACCCAACAGCACCACCAGCCGTACGATTGCCAAAAGCATTTCCAACTTTATGTCGCAGTTGGAAGGGGAACAGGAAGAAATGCTTTTCATCAACCTATCCATACGTTCCATGGCATGCGGGAAATACAGCGCCATACCCCGCCGCCATTTCGCTTTGTCGTTTGACCATTATACACATTTTACGTCGCCCATCCGCCGCTATATGGACATGGTGGTGCACCGGCTGCTGACCGGCGTATTTATTGACCGTTCGGTGCGTACCAACATTTTCAACTATGAAATGGCCTGCCAGCATTTTAATTTTATGCGTGAAAAAGCAAAAGCTTTGGAAGATTGTATGGAGCGGCAGAAAGCAGCGGAATATTTAAGCGATAAAGTGGGGCAGGAATTTGAAGGTATCGTCACGCACGTCTCGCCCACTAACCTGCTGGTAACATTGTCCGACACCGGCATCCGCGGTCGCGTGATGCTGAAAAGCCTCCTCGACGACTGCTATGAATTAGACCTCAACCAATACATTATACAGGGGAAGATGACCGGCAATTTTTACCGGATAGGGCACCGGGTAACCGTTCGCGTGGCGCATGTGGATAGCGGTCGCGCCCTTGTGGATTTTGTTCTTACAGGTCGCAAGCTGTCGAAACGGGCAGCCAAACGGGAAAAATTGTACACGATAGATTGGTAGGATAAGATGTACGCCGCACGGTTTTTGGAGAGTGGATAGTGGAGAATGGAGAGTGGAGAATTAGCTGCCGCGCCAGCCATTTTCAACTCTCAATTTTCAACTTTCAACTTTCAACTAAACCTGCGCCAGCCATTTTCAACTTTCAACTCTCAATTTTCAACTAAGCTGCTGCGCCGCCAATCAACAACTTTTTCGTATCTTTGCATCCACCGAAAAAAACGACTGTAATGAAAACACACGGTATATATACAAATGACTGCGAACGCGGTTGCCGCAAACAGCGAGGCGGACAGAAAGAATGGGATGTGGCGATGTGCCCCGGCTGCTGCAAATTGTCCAGTTACAATTGGCTGGACAATATCCCGGACAACTATCAGGAACAGGATATTTTTGAAATCCGGTTTAAAAATACCCACAAGGGATTTTATAAAAACCTCCATAAACTGCCCCTGGCAACCGGCGATATTGTGGCGGTGGAAGCCGCCTCCGGGCATGACATCGGCGTCATTAACATGTCGGGGCAACTGGTGCGGCGGCAGATGATGCGGCAAAACATCTCGCCGGGTACGTATGACTTCAAAAAAATTTACCGGAAAGCAAAACCTTTTGACATCGACAAATGGCAGGACGCTATCGCCCGCGAACATACGACCATGATTAAAGCGCGGCAACTGGCGGCAAACTTGAAATTGGACATGAAAATCGGCGACGTGGAATTTCAAGGCGACGGCAGTAAAGCCATATTTTATTATATCGCCGACGAACGGGTCGATTTCCGGGAATTGATAAAACTCATGGCTGCCGAATTTCATATCCGCATTGAAATGCGGCAAATCGGCGCACGGCAGGAAGCCGGGATCATCGGGGGAATGGGCATGTGCGGTCGCGAACTCTGCTGCTCGCAATGGATGTCGGGCTTTTCTACCGTCAATGCCAATGCCGCGCGCTGGCAGGAACTGGCGCTCAACCCGCAAAAACTGACCGGACAGTGCGGCAAACTGAAATGCTGTCTGAACCACGAAGTAGCTTTATATATCGACGCGCAAAAAGATTTCCCGAAAGTAACCGCCCCGCTGGAAACGGTGGACGGGCTATTATTCCTCCAAAAAACCGACGTGCTGAAAGGCGTCATGTTTTTTACGCCCGACGCCGCCGGAAACGGCGAATTAACGGACATCCCGGTGGCGCGCGTAAAAGAATTTGTGGCATTGAACAAGGAGGGCGGTAAAATCCCCGCCATGACAAAAAACACCACAAAACAGGAACAACCCGCCACTTTCAAAGACACCGTTGGCGAAGACAGCATCACCCGTTTTGATAAAAAGAAGAAAAAACG
>JAIRLT010000105.1 GCA_031259225.1 Prevotellaceae bacterium | reverse complement strand
TCGAATCAAAAGATTTCGAAGAATATTTACTCGTTATGAAAAAACGGACATAATGTATATGGCTTTTATTAGGTGTGCCTTAATTATTGATTGCGTGAATAGTGTTAACACGTCCTAATAGAAAATTACGAGACGTCTATGAAAAATTACGAGACGTCTATAGAAAATTGCGAGACGTCTATAGAGAATTGCGAGATGTCTATGGAAAGTTACGAGACGTCTATGGAAAATTGCGAGACGTCTATAGAAACCTTCACAGTGTACACAGAAACACTTTGTTAATGGTTAGTAGTTAATGGTTAGTGCCGGCGCGCCAGCCATTTTCTCCACTCGCGAATGCGCCTTGCCCTATGCCGTTTTCTTATACCTGTTCACTGCGAGGCTCAGGGTGATAGCGGCGTAGGCAAGCAGGGCGTAAAATTCGCGCTGCACGTCGGCAAACGACGAGCCCTTGAGCATGACCATCCGCACAGCCTTGATACCATAAGCAAACGGATTGATGGTATTAAACCCGCGCGCCCAACCGGGCATGCTTTCTACCGGCGTGAACAGCCCCGAGAGCAGCACAAAAACCATGACAAAAAACCACGCCATAAACATCGCCTGCTGCTGCGTGCGGGATATCGCCGAAAAGAACAGCCCTACGCCCAGTATCGCCAGCAGGAACGTCACCAGCAGGAGGTAAATCAACGCAATGCTGCCTGCCACCGGAATGCCGTATACGAGGCGGGCAAGCAGCAATCCAATCGTGGCGTCGATGAGCGCAAAAACCCAAAAGGGGAAAAACTTCCCGGTAATCAACTGGTACTTGCGGATGGGCGTTACATTGATTTGTTCCATCGTGCCGATTTCCTTTTCGCGCACCATATTTATCGACGAAAGGAACAGCCCGATGATAGCCACCAGCATCACCAGTATGCCCGGCACCATGTAGGTCGGGTAATCCAGACGGGGATTGTACCAGAACTGTTCTTCCGCAAGCCCGGCAACCCCCGCAGGGGACGCAGGAACGGACGGCTGCGCATGGAAGCCGCCGATAATGGAAAGGCTGTAGGCATTTGCCAGCGCCGCCGCAGAGCTGTTAATGGCATTGACGGTTAGATGCACTTTCGCCGCGCCTTCGCGGGACAGGTCGCGCTCGAAGTGCGGCGGAATTTCAAGCGACATATCGGCGCGATTGCCGGTAATATCCTCCCCGGCGGCGGCGTAGCTTTGCGACACATTCACCAACCGGAAAAACGGCGACCCGGCAAATCGTTCCGTCAGGGCGCGCGATTGCGGCGAACAGTCCAAATCGGCTACGTGCATCCTTATTTCCTTCATCTCGAACGTCGCCGCCAGCGGTAAGATAAGCAATTGCAGCATCGGCACGACAAAAATCACCGGCAACAAACTCCGGTTACGGAAAATCTGCTTAAATTCTTTTTGTATCAGTATAAAAAGTACCCGTAAAGCGTATTTCATATTTCTAATTTCATATTTCTAATTTCTAATTGGCTGGCGCGCCAGCACTAACCACTAACCATTAACCATTAGCTTCCTGATGCTCATGGTGAGGAAAAAAGCCGTCATTCCGGCTAAAATTAACGTTTCTTTCCAGACATGCGCCAGTCCTGCGCCTTTTAACATGATATTTTTAATGATGACAATAAACCAGCGTGGCGGCATCACGGCGCTCAGCCACTGCAACGGCGCGGGCATGTTAGCGATCGGGTAAATGAAACCCGAAAGAAGGATGGCAGGCAGGAACATGACAAACATTGACACCATCAGGGCGGTCTGCTGCGTCCGCGTTACGGTGGAAATCAACAGCCCGATGGACAGTGAAAGCAGGATATACAGCAAACATTCGCCCAGCAGCAAACACAGGTTGCCCGCCACCGGGAGGCGGAATACGGTGTAGCCCATTGCCAGCACCACCAGCCCGACGGTGAACGCTATCGCCACGTAGGGAATTACTTTGCCGAAGATAATCTGCACGGGGCGCAACGACGACGCGAGCAATACCTCCATCGTTCCCAACTCCTTCTCGCGGGCGATGGATACGGAGGTCATGATGCACGAAAGCAGCATCAGCAGCAGGCAGATGATGCCCGGCACAAACATGTAGACGCTGCGCATGCCGGGATTATACAGCATTTTCGTTTCGGGTATCACGCCTTGCGGGAACGAGCGGCTGGTTTGCAGGTAATCCGCCATAATGGATTGCATATAGCCCGTGAGCAGGCGGGCGATGTTAGCGTCCGACGCATCGGCGACCAGTTGCACCGGAAAGCCTTGTCCCGACTGTATTTGTTGGGCAAAATCGTTCCCGAAAACAATCACCATCCGCGCCTTGCCCTGCCGGAAAGCCGGTTCTATGGCGCCGGCGCCGGTCAATGCGCCGGCAAAGCGGAAATAGCCCGACGCGAATATTTTATCCGCCAGCCGCGCCGTTTCCACATCGCGCGAATAGTCAAGCACCGCCACCGGCGCCTGCCGGACGTCGGTCGAAATGGCAAAACCGAAAATCAATACCTGTGCAACCGGCATACCTGTTATAATAAGTAACGTCCGGTAGTCGCGGAAAATATGCCGGAACTCTTTTTGAATAAAACCAAATAATTTTTTCATTCCTCTTTTCATTTTATCCCCTGACGGGGAATGGGGGACATAGAAACTGTCCATTGCCTGTTATATTTTTCCCTGTCGGAGTATACTGCCGGTTATTACTACTGACATTTTGTCCCTCCATAGCTGACATTCCTGCTTATTTAGTTCAACTTTTAACTTCAGGACTCAAAATTTTAACTTCGGAAGCTCAACTTTTAACTTCGGAACTCAAAATTTTAACTTCCATACTTCCCGGTGGCGGCAGCTTACTACGGCTGTTCACTCCTTACGAGCGCTAAAAATACTTCGTTCATGCCCGTTGCGCCATACTGCCGTTTCAGCGCCTCCGGGCTGTCCAATGCCGCCATGCGCCCGGCAACCATGACCAATACGCGGTGGCAGTATTCCGCTTCGTCCATATAATGCGTGGTAACGAAGACGGTGATGCCTTCCTCCGCCGTTTCGTAAATCAAATTCCAGAATTGCCGCCGCGTAATGGGATCCACGCCGCTCGTCGGTTCGTCGAGGAACACGATTTCCGGGCGGTGCAGCAGGCTGGATAGAAACGCCAGCTTCTGCCGCCAACCCAGCGGGAGGTCGCGTATCAGCGTATGGCGGGCGTGGGCAAGGTCAATGCGGGCGTAGAGCTGTTCGCTGCGCAGGCGGATTTCTTTCCGGCTCAACCCGTAGATACCGCCGTAGAAAGCGATGTTTTCCGCCACCGTCAAGTCTTCATACAGCGAGAAGCGCTGGCACATATACCCGATGTGGCGTTTTATCTGTTCACTTTGCGTAAATACGTTGAACCCCGCCACAGAAGCCGCGCCCGACGTAGGTTTCAGCAATCCGCACAGCATCCGGATAGCGGTAGTTTTTCCTGCGCCGTTAGCGCCGAGGAAGCCGAAAATTTCGCCCCGCGCGACCTTAAACGAAAGGTCTTCGACCGCAGTAAATGTGCCGAAACACTTTGTCAAATGATGGGTATGGATAACAGTATTCATTTGTTCATTTGTTGATTTGTTGAGGTTGTCCGTAGGACAATAATGTCAATAGAAAATACCGTATATCAACAATCGTTTCCCCGTAGGGGATACATGATAATGTTAATACCCTACGGGCAATGTTTGTATTTGTCATGGTTCGTTCTATTGATATTGTTGCCCTACGGGCAATCATAATTCATAAAGCAGTCTTCAATCGTTGGGGGAATAACGCGGCATTCGACCTGCGTGTGCCCGCGTTGCGCTAAAAAACCGGTGATTTCATCCGTTACCGTATCCGGCGGCGCATCCCGCCGGTCGATCAGGTGGGCATAGTAGCCGAACGGATAAACCGAATGCAGGTGCGACCACTGCTGCAAGTCGCGCAGCAACCGGCAGGCGTCGCCGCTGTGGACGGCATGGATACGGTGCGGGAAAGCTTGCACAATACGTTGCGGCGCGTCCGTTTGCAGGATGCGCCCATGCCGGATGAACGCGATGCGTTCGCACCTGCCGGCTTCATCCATGTAGGGCGTGGACGCGAGGATAGTGATGCCGTATTGTTTCAGTTTTTTCAGCAAGTCCCAAAATTCCGTGCGCGACACAGCGTCCACGCCGGTGGTTGGCTCGTCGAGCAGCAGCACCGACGGACGGTGCACGAGCGCACAGCACAATGCCAGTTTTTGCTTCATGCCGCCGGAAAGCGCGCCGGCGCGCCGTTTGCGGAAAGGCTCGAGGGATGCGTAAATGGGGCGTATCAAGTCATAATTCGTTTTCACGGACATGCCGGAAATGGTGGCAAAAAATGCGAGGTTTTCTTCTACCGACAAATCCTGGTAGAGCGAAAAGCGACCGGGCATATAGCCTGTATGCCGGCGAACCATACGGTAATCGCGCTGCACATCGAAGCCATCAACCTTTGCCGAGCCGCTGCCGGGCGGCAGCAGCGTAGCGAGGATGCGCAACAGTGATGTTTTTCCTGCGCCGTCGGGACCAATCAATCCGAACAGCTCGCCCTCCCGTACGGAAAAACATACGTCTTCCAACGCCTGCACCGCACCGTATTTTTTAGATATGTTTTTTACTTCTATCATGAGTGATTAGTCGTAAGTCAGAAGTCATAAGTCGGCTGGCGCGCCAGCCAAATAGAAATTAGTGCTGAACTTTACTTCTCCGGGCATACCGATTTTTATCCGCCCGTCGTTTTTCACCGCCACTTTCACGGCATAGACAAGATTAACCCGTTCGTCGCGCGTTTGGATGATTTTGGGCGTAAACTCCGCTTTGCCGGCAATCCAGCAGACAGTTCCTTCCATTGGCTGCACGCCGCCGTCGGGGGCGTCAATCAGTACCTCCACCGGCTGCCCGATTTTGACGGCAGCCAACTGCGCTTCGCTGATATATACTTTTAATTTCATCTCCGACAAGTCGCCTACCTTATACAGCGCCTTTCCCGGAGCAGCCAGCTCGCCGGCTTCGGCATAGCTTACCAGCACCGTACCCGTGCGCGGGTTTTCGATGCGGCATTTGGCAATATTGTTATCCACTTGCGCCGCCTGCCGCCGGATGGTTTCCTGCTGGCTGTGCAGCGCGATACGCTGGCTTTCGGTAGCCGCCAGTTGCCGTTTGGCAACTTCCCATGCGCCTTCCATGTCGTCATACTGTTTTTGCGTGGCAGCGCCGTCGCACCACATGTTTTTTATCCGTGCGAAATCGTTTTCCATATTTTTTATCTGTTGCCGTTGCACGTCTGCCTGCGCTTGCAGTATCGGGAACTGTGCCGCCACCGCCCCTGCCTGCGCCAGCAATACCTGTTTTTGCAGAAACAAATCGACGGTGTCAATCAGCCCGACCTGTTCACCTGCCTGCAATAGCGCGCCTTCGCGGGCGACCAGTTGCAGGATTTGCCCCGCCGCCTGCGCCGATACTATAATTTCCGTCGCTTCAAAATTGCCATAGGCGTCCGACATGCTGCCTCCGCCGCACGAGAGCAACAGCAAGCCCATGCCCCCTAACTGCCCAAGGGAAAATAACCGTCTGAATGTGTTTTTTGTTTTCATATTTTATTTTTTTATTAGGCGTGAAGCGAAATGCGTTAAGCGCTCCGGCGCCAGCTCGCTTCACGCTTTACGCTGTCATTCTT
>JAIRLT010000056.1 GCA_031259225.1 Prevotellaceae bacterium | reverse complement strand
CTCGCCTTTGTCGCCGATAGCCATGGCGAGGGCTTCCTCCGTTATAGCTTCATCGGGCAAGCCGGCATAGGCGGCGTTATGGGTAACGGCATGCCAATAACGGGTATGTTTAATTAAGTCTGCGCCGCGCCGGTAGAGGCCGGGATTGTTTTTTTTGATAAACCGGATCCACAGATGGGCAAATTCATGTACGGGGGTATTGGCGTTCATCCTGGTTTCGTCTATATACACGACGTTATCAGCCGTCACAAAACCATAAATCTCATTTGACGCCGTGCGCATAAATAACGGTACGCCGCGCTCCGCTACAGCATTTTGTTTGATACTTTCCATTTCCGACAACTGTTGCCTGATAACATTATTCTCCTCGCTGATTTCTTTCAATTTGGCAGTAAAGGCGGCTTTACCGGTAATTACCTTGGCGGCTAATCCTGTTTTTTTTAATCGTTCTATGAGCGCGGTAAAAGAGGAAGATGACAGCGGGGTAAACCGTTGGGAATGGACTTGGGCGGATACAGGGGGCATTTTGTTCTGCTCTTCTTCCCTGTTTTTAACTGCCGGCAGTCCGGAAGGCTGTTGTTCTGCGGCAATGGTTTCCGCTTTCATTTTTTCTTCCAATTCTTTCACCTCCTGCCGCAACGCTTCCAGTTTGTCATTTTTATCAAATGTTTTTTTCAATTCTTCCCGGAGGACGGGTAGCCGTTGTTCCGCCCGGGCAATTGTTGCCCTGTTCTTTTCTATTTCATCCTCTATGCCGGCAAAGCGGCTGTGTAAAGAAGTCAGCAGGCCTTGTCCGGAATGGATCGTCCCTGAAAATACATAGCCGTTCATGTCGAAGGTATAGGTAAATTCATTGCCGATAAGATCGCACAGTTCCAACCGGACGGCCGCCGGATAGTTGTTTATCCGGACAGGCAGCGGGGCAACCGTACCTTCTATGGACTTCTTTTTCGCATAATCTTTGAGATAGGGCCGTATGCTATGGTCTATGGCGTCGCCCATTTTTTCGGTATAGGTCTGCCCGTTCACCGTCACCGAGGTGATTTTACCGGTGGGGAAATAACCCGCTATATCCTTGCTTGCGTCGTGTAATTTTTGATGAATGCTTTTCCGGTAAGTAATATTGTTGGTTTCATCCTTGAGTTGTTGGTTGATTTCTATCTGGCGGCGTCTAAAGTTCCGTTCGGCGGTTTCCCATTTTTTCAGTTCATAGCTTTTTTGCACATGCAGGACGGCATACTGGCTACCGGAGAGGGTGGACATCATCTGGTCAAACGTCATGTCGGTCGGCGTATCTTCTTCGGCATGATCCGCTATTTCCCGTCCCAGGTTTTCGCCTTTCATCATTTGGTTGATGAATTTTTGTTTAATAGCCAGTCGTTGATAAGCCGTCGCGTCTAATGTTTTTTCTACGCCATAGGTTAAGATTTCCACCGGCACGCCGATGGTCGGTAATAAGTTTCCCTGTCGCAGGATACGGCCGTTGCGCTGTTCAAAGTCCATAGGACGCGGCGGCGCATCCATATGGTGCAATGCCGCCAGCCGTTCCTGCAAGTTCACGCCGATCCCCATGCGTTCCGTACTGCCCAACACCACGCGGATAGTCCCCTTATTAACCTGCTCGAACAGTTCATCCCTTTTACCGCCTTCATAATGGTGGATAATCGCTATCTCCTGCGGCGCAATACCCGCACGGATGAGTTTCGCTTTCATGTCTTCGTAAAGGTTAAACCGCTTTCCCGGCAGGCTTTCCGGCGACTGGTACATATCGGAAAAGACTAATTGCGTTCCCCGGAAAGAATGGGTTTCATCATAAATACGTTTTATTTCCTGCACGACCCTGTTCGTTTTACTTCCGGCATCGTCGGCATTGTCCGGATGGAGTAGCCGCAAGTCAATAGCCGCCTGCTTGGCTTTGTTGAATACCACCAGCGGCACATGCCGCTGCGCCCTTTTTTCCGCACCGCTTAAAAGTTCCCATTCCTCCAGTTCCTCTTTGAGATCCTCCATCACCTCTTCCAATCCGGCGCTTTGTGGAATAATTACTTTGGTATATTCCCCATTTTTGAGTTGGGGAATCGTGGCATTCTCTTTAAATTCCTGGATATCCTCCGTCAAGACAACATCGGTTTTTGCCCGGAAGGCGGTTAATAACTCCGGCGCATTGATGTAGGACTTGAAACGTTCTACTATTTTAAAGCTGCCGGTGGCGGTAAATTCCAATGAAGGCTCTACATTGCCGAACGTAGCCGCAAATTCGTCAAAGGATTTTATCTTATAGCTGTCCAGTATGTCCGGCGAGAGGTATTTCATCATCGTCCATACTTCCGCCATCGTATTAGTTATCGGCGTACCGGTGGCGAAAATAACGTTCTTTCCTCCGTTGCGTTCCTGAATAAACCGCGTTTTCATGTACATGCCAAAAGCCCGCTTGCTCCGTCCGGTATCAATACCTTTGATGCGGTTCATTCTGGTAAAGAAGCCGAGTTTCTTATAGGCATGGGCTTCATCTACCAGTAAGGCGTCAATGCCCATCTGTTCAAAAGTAAACACTTGATCCGTCCGGCGGTCGGCTTGTTGATGAAGACGCTTGGTCAGGCTTAGTTGTCTTTTGGCTATATCTTTGACCTTGGGTTTCTCCATGTTGTCCAGTGTTTCCTGTAGTGTCTGCACGGCTTTGTGAAGTTCCTGCGAGAGTCCGCTACGGTCGTCTTCGTCCAACGTATCCAGTACCCGCTGTAATTCGTCTATCTGCTCATGGATATAAGCCCGTTGCCGTTCGAGGCTGTCGGGTATCTTATCTACAAAAGACTGCGGGATGATGATCGCGTCAAAATCCCCATAGGCAATAAGGCTGAATAACCGTTGCCTGTTTTTGGCGTCCATCATTTTCTTGGTCGGGGCAAGGATATTCGCAGCGGGATACAGTTGTTTAAAAGAGGCGACAAATTGTTCCAGCGTGGCGTTTTGCACTACGATCATGGGTTTTTTGGCGATGTGCAGCCGGCGCATTTCCATGGCAATGGTCTGTAAGGTATAGGTTTTTCCAGTACCTACTTGGTGGGCTAATAATAACGAATCCTGCAGTCCCCTGGCTACGGCGCTTTTCTGATGGCGCCGCAGGGTAATACCGGTCGCTGCATTCGGGTAGTGTTGAAGCGACGGAACAGAATAGTTCTTTTCTATATAATCGTTATAAATGTCATTATATACGGTTTCTATGTCCGCCATCGCCTCCTCATTCGCATACATGTAATTGACAAACGCATCGGCAATGGTATTGACCGCCGCCTGTGCAGCGGCTGTTTTCTCCATATTCTTTATGCGTTGTTTCTTCCCGCCGGCATCCCTGACGGTATTAAAGACTTCCGGTTGTTTGAGGTGGAGTCCTTTTTCCAATAATTCTATGGCGGTAAATTCGGGAACGCCGTATTGCGTCTTATTTTCCGCGCTCCAGTAACCGGACTGTACCGTTATGATCCAACGTTCTATACTTGCATGGTAGGCAATATGGGCTTCCACCTTGAAAAAATCACGGACAAAGTTTTCTATAAACCTACCGGGAATAAACGGCGAACCCAACCGTAATTTTATCTGGGAGGCGGGAATGCTTTTGGGAACGACTGCCTGCAAAGCGTCCACATTGGCTTTAAATTCGGGATGGTTTTCCGCAGCGGCTACGGCTTGCCTGTGCTTGGTACGTACCTTGCCGGATAAATACGTATCTCGGTCTTCCAACAGCCCGGTTGCCGGATTGATAAAAGCCCATCCTTCTTGCAATAATTGTTCCCGTACGGTTTCCACCGGCTGCCGGAGCAGTTTTGATAAATAAGTTAAATCCAACTTGCCACGATAAGCCATGGATATATTCAGGGCGTCCGGGATATTCGCGGCTGTCTGTGGCTCCTGTACGGGAAAAAGGATACGTTTGGTAAAGATGTCGGCTTTGGTAATATGA
The DNA here is from genome assembly GCA_031259225.1 of Prevotellaceae bacterium. Classification (GTDB taxonomy): domain Bacteria; phylum Bacteroidota; class Bacteroidia; order Bacteroidales; family UBA932; genus JAIRKX01. Next base: position 1,725 of record JAIRLT010000056.1, on the reverse strand, counting down.
ACGGTTTGCCGGGTAGTACCTTCGGCGTCTATTGTCCGGCGTCTTACAACCTGTTCTAGCGCAAAAACCGTGTTGTACTCCACATCCGCCTCTATCAAAAACTGCAATTTAGGATTATTGTTAAAATAACCGTAGTCATGGTAAAAAGCGTTATAGGCGCTGTTCAGTCCGGCGCGTAAACGTTCGACAGTATCCAGATCCTGGCGTTCCGCCTGAAGCAACTGCCCGGCAATCGTTTTAATTTGGATATATTGTTTGGCTATCCGTTCGCGGGTTACTTTCCGTTGCCTTTTATTATTCACCGTTTCGGACGCCCATACCGGCTTTTGTAGTTGCCCGCCGGTTACTTCATAGATGACGCCGTCTTTTTCTACAATCATTCCGTCTTTTTCCCCGGATTCCGCCGGAAGGACGGTCATATTATGATTACTGCCGGTAATGTCTTGGGGAAAAGTAGCTATTATCTTATTTAATGCTTCCACTAAGTTTTGGTTGCCGGGAGCAACTAAGGTCACGTTGTCGCCGGAATATAGTCCGCCGGCGCCGGCCTGGTAAGCGAGGGATAATGTGCCCAACATGTTTTCGGGATGGGCGGCGAAATATTCATTCACCGCTATCTGTACGGGCGTACCGTCTTGCTTGACCGTATCTTTTACCGGGATGGTATAGCGGAAGGACCGGGCGAAAGGGCTGGTTATTCCGTTTTCCCGTTTTTTGAAAACCAATATATCGGTGGTTACTTCCGTGCCGGCATTTTGAAAGGCATTATTGGGTAAACGGATAGCGCCGATGAAGTCCGCCTGTCCTGCTGTGGTGATCCATTGCCTGAAGGCGGCAGAAGCGCCGCTATCCATCGTGGAGGTGGAGGTAATAAACAGTCCTATGCCATTAGGCGCTAACTGGCGGATACCTTTTGCGATGAAATAATTGTGCAGGGAAAATGCGCCCAGATCCTTATGGGCTTTATCATAAGGCGCCGCCTGCCCAAAGGGGACATTGGTGATAATAAGATCCATGTTCCGATCGGTGGAATGTTCATAGCCCGTTACCTTCACCGCCGCATCGGGATATAACAGGGCGGCTATGCGTCCGGTAAGGCTGTCTAATTCATACGCGCGTAAGGCGGATTGCCGGGACAGGTGAGGCGGCATAAGCCCGAAGAAATTCCCGGTACCGATGGCGGGCTCCAGTACATTGCCTCCTTTAAAGCCTAAGCGTTGGGCTAATTGCCACAGCGCCGCCACGACATCACCGGAGGTATAGTGGGCGTTAAGGGTGGATTGAAGCGCGCCGGTGTATTCTTCGGGCGTGAGCAACGCGATTAGCTGCCGGTGGAATCGCCCGTATTTGCGTTCCCACGAAAATTCATTGCCCCGGTGTTTATTGAGGACTTCCGCTAAACCGCCCCACCCGGAATAATGGGAGAGGATGTCCTTTTCTTCGGGCGTCGCCGGCCGGTTTTCGCGCTCAATGGTTTTGAGGGTGGCGATAGCTTGTATGTTGGCGGTGATCTTGGCGGTTTCACCGGAAGGAACAATAGCGCCGGGATGCGTTATCCTGAAATTATCGGCATTAAGGTTTAATGAAGGACGATGCCCAGGTGCGCCGTGATCTCCACTATCTTGTCTTTGCTCAACGGCGGGTGGGTGGGCGTCGGCTCTGCCATCTCGCTCAGGTCGTACGGCAGCGCTATCCGGTGGGTGGCTATTTCTTCCGCTTCGTTCG
>JAIRLT010000017.1 GCA_031259225.1 Prevotellaceae bacterium | reverse complement strand
CAAGCGTTATATAGGTGGGCGGTTCGGGGTAAAATTTTAGCCCTTTTTTCTTGTGAGATGATTGCATTCTTTGAAATTTTGTGGTAGCTTTGAACAAACACAACGCTACAACTTTTAATAATATAGTTGTGCATGGATAGCAAACACCCCTGTTAAAAGGGGTGTTTTATTTTTGTGCATTTTCAAAAAAACGGGTGGATTTTAGGGTTTTATTCCTGTAAGCAACTAATTTACAAAGTTAATTGCGGAGATAGGGGGATTCGAACCCCCGGTACAGTTTCCCGTACGACAGTTTAGCAAACTGTTGGTTTCAGCCACTCACCCACCTCTCCGGAGGATTTTAAAAATGGACTGCAAAGATAGTAAAATTTCCGGAAATGAAAATTTAAAAATTTATTGTATGTTTGTACTTGTGAAAACGATTTCCCTTTTGCCTTATGCACAACCGCAACGCCTTGAAGCAGGCTGCGATGAAGCCGGGCGCGGTTGCCTTGCCGGTCCGGTGTTTGCTGCCGCTGTTATTTTGCCGTCCGGTTTCTCTCATCCGCTGCTCAATGATAGCAAACAGATGAGCGAAAATCATCGTAATGTATTGCGCGAAATTATCGAACGCGAAGCGGTGGCGTGGGGTGTTGCCAGCGTTACGAATGCGGCGATTGACAAACTGAATATCCTCCGGGCGTCCATTACCGCCATGCACCGCGCACTGGACAAGCTGGAAATGTCGCCCGGCTTTATTTTAGTGGATGGCAACCGTTTTTATCCATACCGGGATATTCCGCATCAATGCGTCGTGAAAGGCGACGCCACGTATGCTGCGATTGCAGCGGCTTCGGTGCTTGCCAAAACGCACCGCGACGAATTTATGCAGGCTATTGCCGGCGAGTTTCCGCAATACGGTTGGGAAAATAACAAGGGCTATCCCACCAAAGCCCATCGCGAAGCGCTCCGCCAGTACGGTGCAACGCCTTACCACCGGCGGAGCTTCCGTTTAACGAATGCACAGATGACGTTCCTCTAATTTCCCCAACTTTAATACGGGCATCCGCAGGCAGGATTGAGCCTGCGTACTTTTTGCCTGCTCCGGCGACGCTCCGGTTCATCAACAGTTCCGAACGAGTAGTATAAAAATAATTCATGCGAACCGCTATTCCACCCGCGCAAATTTCCGCCGGCAGTAATGAAATCAAAACTGTAGCCCAGTTTTAGCAAGTAGGTTTCCAAGCCGACCGATAATACACCGGCGAATGTTTGTTGTTGCAAAGGCGTTCGCAATGCCGCGCCGGCAAATAAGCCGCCGCTTCGCACGGTAGCGCCGGCAATCAAATAATTAAAACCGGACTGGCGGATGTATTTGACTTGTGGCGTCAATACTGCGTTTTCAAACGTCGTCCATTCATTTAATGAATGTAAGGCGCTTTCGCCGGCAAGCGCAATGGTTGCCTGTGCATGCGCCGTTATTTTCATGGACGGGCGCCCGTAGGTTATATATGTTTCACCGCCCGACGCACCGATGTGCTGTACCGCCACGCCTGCTTGGAACACAGGATGCACCAATAATAAACCGGCGGCAAAATCCACGCGTTGCGTAGAGGAGCCTTCAACGGGAAGATAGGTGGTACCGCCCGTTCCGACCATATCCGGAAAAATTACGTCTTGTGAATTGCGTTGCAAGTTGTAAAATACCGCTTGCAATGCCGGACGCAAGATTATATTTTCCGATAGGGGAAAAGCGTACGCGTACGCTAATCCTGCCGAAGTAGTTTGAAACAATCCGCCCGCAGCGCGGTCGTTCATCACAAACAATCCAAATCCGCTGCGCCACGAGGGAATATAGGCGTTCCCATCTACATAAAAAGTGGTATAAACATTGCCCACAGCGGTAAATTGACTGCGCGCCGCCGCATTCGTATAGTAATTCCCCGATGCGCCTGCAAATGCCGGGTTGGCATATAACGGAGCGGAATGGCTGTTGCTGAAAACCATATCCTGCGCTCCGGCGGAAAATACCGGCGCAAACGACATTACCAAATACGGCAAGCTAAGAATATGTGGAAATCGTTGTAACAAAAGCGGACTAAAATTTTTGTAAAGATAGTTTTTTTTTATAAAAATTTGCACAATTAAGCAATAATGGTTACCTTTGCAAAATCAAACCGCGGAGTAGAGCAGTTGGTAGCTCGTCGGGCTCATAACCCGGAGGTCACAGGTTCGAGTCCTGTCTCCGCTACTAAAATTTAAAAAGAGGCTGTTTAAAAAAGCAGCCTCTTTTTATTTTTTACGGCGGACAGTCCGTTTACTTCAATCCCGAAAACTCCACGCCCATCAGTTCTGCAATACGTTTTGGAATGTCGGTATTGTCCAACTTACCGCTGAAGCGTTCGCTGCCTGCGCCAATTGCGTAAATGGGAACCATAATGCCGGTATGCCCTTTGGTCGACCATGCGCAAAATGCGTTGCTGTTTATTCCCTGTACGGCGGCAATGGTGCTGTCGTTTGAGTCATATTCCAGCGAGTGCTGTTGTTCGTCGAACGCCAGCGGATTGACGGCATATTTCCCGTCGCGCCCCAGCGACAAGCCGCCGGTTTCGTGGTCGGCGGTAACAAGTATTAAGGTTTCATCGGGGTGCTGGTGGTAAAAGTCCACTGCAATTTTTACCGCTTCCGAGAGGTCAATCGTTTCGTGAATTACCGTTGCGCCGTCGTTGGCATGGGCTGCCCAGTCAATTTGTCCGCCTTCTATCATGGCAAAAAATCCTTTAGGGTTATACAGCGCCTCGATAGCCGCTTGCGTAATTTGCGGTAAAGTCAAATCGCCTTCTTTGCGGTCAATAGCATAGGGTAGCCGCCGGCGTTCCTTTTCGCTTTCGGCTTGGACAAGTACGATTTTCTCATCGTCGCCGGTCGGTTGCGTTGCGCCTTCGGGACCGCGTACGATGCGATAGCCGGCGGTTTCCAGTTGTTCATAAATATTTGCCCGGTCGTTATTTTTTCCTTCCGGATAGACAAATCCGCTGCCGGCAAAGAAGTCAAAACCGGTGGCAGCGGCTTGGGATGCGATGTCGTAATAATTGCTGCGTGATAAAGAGGTGGCGTAAAAAGCGCCCGGCGTAGCATGGTCGATACTTACGCTGGTGGCGATGCCTATCTTGTATCCCGCATGGTGTAAAGGATAGGCAACGGATGCAAAATGGGTAACGCTATCCGGCGCGATGCCCATCATACTGTTATTTGTTTTATGACCTGTGGCAAGCGCCGTAGCCGCCGCCGACGAACAGGTGACCAGCGTATTTGCCGAATAGGTGGTTACCAAACCGGTAATAGGGAATTGCGTAAACGATACATTGCCGCTGCCGTGGATACCGTTTTTGGCGGCGATATAGTCTTCGGTGAGCGTTACGTGCG
>JAIRLT010000249.1 GCA_031259225.1 Prevotellaceae bacterium | reverse complement strand
CGGGATTTTTACCAAATTTTTCTTCGCATCTTCTATTCCTTTGGAAACAGCAGCCGCTACTTCGCCGGCTTTACCCAGCCCATAACCGACTACGCCGTTTTCATCGCCCACTACTACAATAGCGGCAAAACTGAAATGGCGCCCCCCTTTGGTTACTTTCGTAACGCGCTGAACGGCTACCAAGCGGTCTTTCAATACCAGGTCGGTAGTTTTTACTTTTTTTACGTTTATCGTTGCCATAATTGTGTCTAATTAGAATTTAAGACCGCCTTCGCGGGCAGCATCTGCCAAACTTTTTACTCTACCGTGGTATAAATAACCGCCGCGGTCGAACGATACGGTGGTTATTCCTTTGGCAACAGCGCGTTCTGCCGCTAACTTGCCTACCAACTTTGCCGTTTCTACACCGGATTTGCCTTTTACGGCTTCCGTTATTGCTTTTTCACTTGACGACGCTGTGGCTAACGTAACGCCTGCTATGTCGTCAATAAATTGCACATAGATGGATTTATTGCTGCGAAACACCGACATGCGGGGGCGTCCGGCAGTACCTTGTATCACTTTACGGATACGGTATTTTATCCGTTGTCTTCTGTTTATTTTTGTTAATGCCATACTGTACTTCTCCTACTATTTAGCGCTTGCCGATTTCCCGGCTTTGCGGCGCAATTGTTCACCAACGAATTTAATACCTTTACCTTTATACGGCTCCGGCGCCCGTAATGAGCGGATTTTTGCAGCCACCAAGCCTATCAGTTGCTTGTCGTGGCTTTTGAGGGTTAATACAGGGTTTGCGCCTTTCTTTACAGTTTCGGCGGTAGCCTTTACTTCTTGGGGTATCTCGAAATAAATATCGTGAGAATAACCCAGGCTGAATTGCAGCACCTGTCCGTTCACTTCCACGCGGTAACCCACGCCGACTAATTCCTGTTGAATTGTATAGCCTTGCGATACGCCGGTTACCATATTTTGTATCAATGCGCGGTACAAGCCATGCATCGAACGGTGACGCGGTTGGTCGGTCGGACGGCTAACCGTAACAGTATTTCCCTCTACGGCTACTTTGATGTCTGCATCTACTTTTTGTTGCAGTTCACCGAGCGGTCCTTTAACCGCAACCACATTGCCGGCGTCCACCTTGACGGTTACTCCTTGTGGCAGGTTTACAGGTAATTTTCCTATCCGTGACATTTGTTTTTGTTTGTTAATTTATATTCGTTTTCTATTGTCTATGTTCTCAACGTCTATTGTCTATGTTCTCTAATATACATAACACAACACTTCGCCGCCCACATTCTGCACTACCGCTTCTTTGTCGGTCATCACGCCTTTGGACGTGGAAAGGATGGCTATTCCCAGCCCATTCAATACGCGGGGCATATTTTGCACATCCACATAAGTACGCAAACCGGGCGTACTGATACGTTGCAACTTTTTAATCGCCGGACGCTTGGTGTCCGGATGATATTTTAATGCGATTTTTATTGTATTAAAAGGCGTCCCGTCTTCTATCTTATAAGCCAGGATATACCCTTTTTCGTGCAGGATACGCGTAAGTTCCTGCTTCATTTTCGATGCGGGAATTTCCACCGTTTTATGCCCGGCGGTTACCGCATTGCGAATTCTTGTTAGAAAATCTGCTATTGGATCAGTCATTGTTTTTGTTTTTAATTTCAGCGCTTTTGCGCCCGATATCCGTTTTAAATTTTAAATTATAAGTTATGTATTATTTGCCTTCTTTTGTGTATTTCGGTTTACGAATAAACATGAAATTAAAGTAAGACAAATCCCTGTTAAGATAGTAATAAACCACACGTGAATGATGGCGTCTGCCCGGTCTATGTTCGCCAGCATGTAAATCAAAGCCAGTATGATGATAGAACTACCTACGCCTAACAATAATTTGCCGGCGGTTGTTAATCTTGATTGTATTAATACTGAACTTTTCATAATTTACAGGTTTTTAATTCCTAATTCTTAATTTCTAATTCTTAATTCTTCTATTACCAGCTCGCTTTCCGAATGCCCGGGATCAATCCCTGGCTTGCCATTTCGCGAAACTGGATGCGACTGACGCCGAAGATACGCATGTAGCCTTTGGGGCGTCCGGTTATCGAACAACGGTTGTGCAAACGTACGGGACTGGCATTTTTGGGCAATTTTGCCAGTCCGGCATAATCGCCGGCTGCTTTCAAGGCTTTGCGTTTTTCGGCATATTTTGCCGCCAATTTTGCGCGTTTCACTTCGCGTGCTTTCATGGATTCTTTTGCCATATTTTATTATTTCTTGTTTGTCTTAAAAGGTAATCCAAATTCCCGCAACAGCGCATATGCTTCTTCGTCCCGGCTGGTTGTGGTAATAAACGATATTTCTATGCCAAGGATTTTGGTAATTTTATCAATGTCTATTTCGGGGAAAATAATTTGTTCTTTGATGCCTAAGGTGTAATTTCCGCGCCCGTCAAACTTGTTGGTGATGCCGTTGAAATCGCGGATACGCGGCAACGACACGGAAATCAAGCGGTCTAAAAATTCGTACATTTTCGCGGCGCGCAAAGTCACTTTCACGCCAATGGGCATACCTTTACGCAATTTGAAATTTGAAATATCTTTCTTTGAAAATGTTTGAATAGCTTTTTGCCCGGCAATAGCAGTCAGTTCGTTTTGCGCCACTTCCACTAATTTTTTGTCGCCTACGGCGGCGCCAACGCCTTGGTTAATCACTATTTTTTCCAAACGGGGAACTTGCATGAGATTTTTGTATCCAAATTCCTTCATGAGGTTGGCGACAATCTGTTCTTTGTATTTCTTTTGTAGAGCAGGAATATATCCCTTAGGGGTAGCGGGTTGTTGAGCAATTTCTTTTTTTGCCGGCGCTGCCTTGGCTCCTTCTTTTTTTGCCATTATTTAATCTCCTCTCCTGATTTTTTAGCGTAACGTACTAATTTCCCTTTATCGTTCAAGCGGCGACCTATACGGGTAGGAGCGCCGGTGGACGGGTCTACGGCTTGCAAGTTGGAAATATGGATAGCCGCTTCCTGCTCAATTATTCCGCCCTGCGGATGTTTGGCATTGGGTTTGGTGTGTTTTTTCACCAAATTGATGCCTTCTACAATAGCGCGGTTTTTGCCGGTCAATACTTCCAGTACTTTTCCTTTTTTACCGCGATCTTCGCCGGCGTTTACAAATACCGTATCGCCTTTTTTAATATGTAATTTCTTTTTCATTATAATACCTCCGGCGCTAAGGAAACAATTTTCATATAATTATCGCGCAATTCGCGGGCAACAGGTCCGAAAATGCGCGTTCCGCGTACTTCGCCTTGGTTGTTGAGCAACAC
>JAIRLT010000225.1 GCA_031259225.1 Prevotellaceae bacterium | reverse complement strand
GTACAAAGCAGCAAGCGCAGCACGCAGCAGTTTCCTCGACTCCGCTTCGCTCCGCTCGGAATGACGGCGTTGTGGGCAGTGGGCAGTAGGCAGTGCTGGCGCGTCAGCCGACTTACGACTTACGACTAAAAACTGGATGCAACAAATAACTGCCGGTACAGAAATGTGCCGGCGGTTTTTTTTTGAAATCTTTAAATTTTGAAATTTTGAAATTGTTCCCGCGCCAGCTAATTAGTCACATTAGCACATTAATCACATTAGCACATTAGCCTGCGCCAGCCAATTAATCACATTAGCCAATTAATCACATTAGCACATTATTCTGCGCCAGCCCCCTTTACCCTTTACCTTGTCCCCTTTGCCCTTAAAGCTGGGTGCAACAAAGAACTGCCGGTAAGGAAACTTGCCGGCAGTTTTTTTGAAATTTTGAAATCTTTGAATTTTGAAATCTTTAAATTGTTCCTGCGCCAGCCCCTTTCACCCTTTACCTTGTACCCTTTGCCCCAAAAGTTGGTGCAACAAAGAACTGCCGGTGCAGAAATGTACCGGCGGTTTTTTTTGAAATATTTGAAATTTTTCTTTTTTTACTAATCTTTGCGTACATTTGTGTGAATTTTCAAAAATATCCACTATGAAAGGTGTTTGTTTCTTGGTAGCGTTAGCGAGTATTTTTCTTGCGCCGGTATGCCTGCCGGCACAGGCGGTATGGACGCTGGAACAATGTATTAACTATGGGCTGGAAAATAATCCCCAGATTAAACAGCAAACCCTCACGGCGGAACAAAGCGCGAACCTGTGGCAACAGTCCAAACTTGATTTCCTGCCGAGCCTGAGCGCCCGCGCATCGTATAACCTGAGTTGGGGGCGGTCGGTAGATTTGCAAAATTTGCAGATTATCGAAAACCAGCTAACACAATCGTTCGGACCAAGTATCAACGCGTCGGTAACCCTGTTCGAGGGCATGCAAAAAGTGAATACCATGAAACGCTACCGCGCCGACTATCGGGCGGCGGTGCTCGAAACGGAACAAATGCGCAATACCATTGCTCTCGAAATTACACGCGCCTTTTTGCAAGTGTTGTTAGCAAGAGAAGTATTGGTAACAGCCGAAAAAAGCCGCGAAAGCGTAACACGGCAACATGAATTGACACGGAAATTAGTAGCCGCCGGCAGCCAGCCCTATAGCACCTTGCTGGAAATAGAAGCGCAATTAGCCAGCGAAGAAGTGCAATTCATCACGGCGCGCAATAATGTTGATTTGGCTTACCTGTCGTTGCAGCAACTCATCAACCTGCATCCCGGGAGCGGCTTTGAAATCGTGGCGCCGGTCATTGATGTGGACATGGTGCAACGGCAGGAAGTGGTTAGAAGCCTTTATGCATCGGCGGTGCGCCTGCCGCAGATACGCACGTCGGAGTTCCGGCTGGAGAGCGCCCGGCATGCCCTCGCTACCGCCAAAGGTCGCTACTTGCCGACGGTTTCCCTTTCGGCGTCCTATGGCTCGTACTACACCAACCCCGATAGAGATAATGTGGATTTTGGTCAGCAACTGCGCAATAACCGTAGCCCGTCATTGAATTTCGGGTTGAATATCCCGCTATTCCAGAACTGGAGCATCGTTACCGGCGCTAAGAACGCCAAGCTCAACTTGCGTATCGCCGAACTGGAATTAGACCGCAAGCACCAGCAGTTGTACAAAGAAATCCAGCAGGCGGTGGCGGATGCATCCGCTGCTTACAGCCGTTACAGGGCAAACGAACAAACCGTAGCGGCGATGCAGGAATCATTCCGCTATACGGAAGAAAAATTCGATGTCGGGTTAGTGAATGCTACGGATTACACGATTGCCAAAAACAACCTGTTCAAAGCGGAATCCGACCGCTTGCAGGCAAAATACCAGTATATTTTCCAAACAAAAATTATTGATTTTTACAGGGGGATACCCATTACTTTATAACATCAACTTATACCATTCGTAAAAAAACAGGTAGCTTATGAAAAAGAAAAAAAGAATTTTTTGGATTGTGGCGGGTGCGCTGGCATTGATAATTTTTTTGATTGTGGCGGGCAGCAACGGCAAACAGGAAGCATTGGCGGTAACCGCCGAATTGCCTGCGCATAGAACCATCACCGAACTAATTCCCGCCAACGGGAAAATCCAACCGGTAGTAGAAGTAAAAATCAGCCCGGACGTATCGGGCGAAATCGTTGAACTGAACGTGAAGGAAGGCGACCAGGTGCAAAAAGGCGACCTGCTTTTGAAGATTAAACAAGACTTCTACCTCTCGGGACGCGACCGCGCCGCAGCGCAGTTAAACTCCGTGAAAGCCTCGCTGGCGCAGGCACGGGCACAGTTGGTACAAACAGAACTGTCCTACCAGCGCAGCAAAAAACTCTTCGACCAGCAAGTGGTTTCGCAAGCCGACTACGAACAGGCACAGGCGAAATACGACATCGACAAGCGGCAGGTAGAAGCGGCGCGCTACAACGTGAAAAGCGCCGAAGCCGCCCTGAAAGAAGCCGAAGAAAATTTGGTGAAGACCACGATTTATGCGCCAATGGACGGCATTGTGTCGAAATTGAGCGTGGAGCGCGGCGAACGGGTAGTAGGCACGTCGCAAATGGCAGGCACCGAAATGTTGCGCATTGCGAACCTGAACGAAATGGAAGTATTGGTGGACGTCAATGAAAATGACGTTATCCGCGTAAAACTGAACGACACTGCGCAAATAGAAGTGGACGCCTATCCGGCGCGTAAATTCAAAGGCGTGGTAACACAGATTGCCAATTCGTCGAAAACCACTTCCACCACGTCATCCACCGACCAGGTAACGAACTTTGAAGTGAAAATTTTCATTCTTCCCGAATCGTACCGGGACTTGAAAACCGTTGCCTACCCGTTCCGTCCGGGCATGTCGGCTGCTGTTTACGTACAAACCGAAACGCACTACGGCGCATTGGTAATACCTATTCAATGCGTAACCACGCGCGCTGATCTGAACCCCGCCGACTCCACCGCCACAAGCGATCCAAGCGCCGTTGCTACAACCACGATGGCTGCTACGGCAGCCGATTACGTAGAACGCGTATTCGTGATACAATCCGGTGACGTCGTGCAGGCAGTGGAAATAAAAACAGGCATTCAGGACAATACCCATATTGAAATTACGGAAGGATTGTCCGACAGTTTGCGCGTAGTAACCGGTCCATACAACATGATTTCCCGCCGCCTGCGCAACGGTACAAAAGTGAAAGTGAATTGACGGATTGGTGGATAATGTTTAACTTTTCCGGCGCCAGCCCTCATAATTCATAACTCATCATTCATAATACAAAAGTGTACTTCCTTCTGATAGAAACCGGGACAGCCGTTTGTTCGATAGCGTTGGCGCGCGATACACAAATAGTGGCATTGCGTGAAAACAGGGAAGGACGTGCACATGCGCAAGTGGTCGCGCCGTTTATCGATGAAATTTTGCACGAGCAAAACCGCACGATAGCCGATGTGGACGCCGTAGTGGTTAGCGAAGGTCCGGGCTCTTATACCGGCTTGCGCGTAGGCGTTTCGACGGCGAAGGGCATCTGTTTCGGCGCACAAAAACCGCTGATTGCCGTAAATTCGCTGTTGTCGTTAGTGCATGTAGCTATTGGCAACAACCGGTTACCTTCACCCGATTGCCTCATTGCGCCGATGATTGACGCGCGGCGCATGGAAGTTTATACCGCGCTTTTCGACGCGCAGGGCAACCAACTGTCCAACATTACTGCAGAAATTATTGATGAAAAAAGTTTCGCCGGAATTCTTGCGCAGCAACCGGTATTATTTATCGGCGACGGCGCCGGCAAGTGCCAAAAGTTATTGCAACACCCGAGCGCATTATTTGCCGACGTTACAGCCACCGCTGCGGGTATGCTTCTGCCCGCTATGGATGCTTTCGCACAAAAAAAATTTGTGGATGCCGCCTACTTTGAACCGCTATACCTGAAAGATTTTGTAACGACGACCGCGAAAAAGAAAATATTATAATGTAATGCCTGCTTTTTGAGGCGTGTGTACTTTCTATTTTTTAATTTCCCCTACTTTGTCGCAATAATTGTAGTCCAATGCGGAAAGGCGTTGTTTCTGTTCGGGCAGTTTGGCTGCAAAAAATTTCCAGTCTTTATTCTCTTTTGGCGACCATACTGCTTCCGATAACGCCAACAGGCGCGGTAACAACATATATTCCGCATATTCCGGCGTGAACAAAAATTCTGCCCATAAGTTGGCTTGCCCGCCCATGATGAATTTGGCTTCTTCCGCCGTCA
>JAIRLT010000222.1 GCA_031259225.1 Prevotellaceae bacterium | reverse complement strand
TTTCAGCGCGCAACCGTTATTTTTCGCTATCTTTGCGGCGGAAAAGCAAACAACGAATGGATATAAAGAAGTATTTTTCCCTTGTCAAATTTTCGCATACGGTTTTTGCGCTTCCTTTTGCGTGTATAGGTTTTGTGTTGGCATACACGGGGACGGCGGTGGCGTTTGAATGGCGTACGCTGGTGTTGATGTTATCGTGCATGGTGTTTGCCCGCAACACCGCCATGAGTTTCAACCGCTATGCCGACCGGCGCTTCGACGCCCGCAACCGGCGTACCGCCAACCGCGAAATACCGCGCGGCGCCATCACTCCGCAGCGGGCGCTGGGGTTTTGCGTGGCGAATGCGGCGTTTTTTGTGCTGGCGGCTGCCCTGCTCAACCGCTTGTGCCTGTATTTGTCGCCGGTGGCGTTGCTGGTGATTGTGGGGTACAGTTTTACCAAACGCTTCACTTGGGGATGCCACTTAGTTTTGGGGGCGAGCCTCGCCATTGCTCCCACCGCCGCCTACATTGCGGTAACCGGGGCATTGGCTTTGCCGCCGGTATTGTTTTCCGCAATAACATTTTTTTGGGTTAGCGGGTTTGACGTGCTCTATGCCTTGTCCGACGAGGCGTTTGACCGGCAAGAGAAATTATTTTCCATTCCCGCCCGCTTCGGACGCAAGGGGGCGATGCTGTTTTCCGGCGTCCTGCATGTGGTGGCGGCGGCATTGGTGGCGTTTGCCGGCTGGACGTTACATGCGGGAATTTTCTACATCACCGGCGCCACGCTGTTTTGCGGGTTGTTGCTCTACCAGCACCTGATAATAAAACCTTCCGATTTAAGCCGCTTAGACGCCGCTTTTGCTACGACCAACGGCATTGCCGGCATGCTGTTCAGCGCATTTGCGATAGCAGACTTCCTTAGCTGAGAATGCCGTGCCGGTTGTGCGCTATCCGTTTTTGTTCCATCATGATTATGCTTTCATCGCTTGATCGGTTTGCTGTTCCCGGATTTATTCGTGGTAGCGCGTTTTTCCCCGCTGTTGGCTTTGCCGCGTAATTCCCCAATAAGCGCATTAAGCGCAATTACAAAATTGCTATATCGGCTTATGCCGTATATAAGCATATCCGACTCAATGGCTTCTATTATTTGGGCGTATAGTTCATCCGCTTTCAGGCGAATGCCCTTCACGACAGCAATAGCACCTATATCCGAGTAGGCGCTTGTATGACCTTTATAGAGTCCTTCGTACATATTCGTGGCAGTCCTCAAATCTTTGAAGAAGTCTGCCAGGTGAAGCTGGTTGTAAGTATCCACGTGGATTTCCAATTCATAGAACAGCCTGTGAATGGCATCGGTTTTATCCAGCGGCGGCAGTTGGTAAATATTGTCAAACTTGTCGAATAGGACTTTCAGCTTTTTTGCAATACGCGCTTCCTCTTCAAGGGGACTGTCTATATAAGCTGCAACGATAGCCTGTATGGCACGGAACAAGCCGTCGCGCAGTTTATCGGTTTGGGCGAGCATCTCTTTTAATTTGTTTTCATAAGTAATTTTTATAATCGTGTTTTCATCCTCTACCAAATTGGCAAACTCAGGAAGGATTTTGGTAATGGCGTTCCCTACAGCGTCGTTGGCATTGGCAATCAAATCGAGCAGGTCGCACATGAATTTGTTATGTTCTTCGTTTGGCAAACGGGAGAGCGATATCTTTTTAATGAAACCTTTCAGACAAGTCGTTTTAGCCATAAGTTGTTTATTTCTGATTTCTAATTTCTAATTTCTAATTAGCCGGCGCGTCAGCCTAATTCCTAATTCTTAATTCCTAATTCTTAATTCCGCGAATGCCCGCAGTCCGGTTAGCAGTGTTACAAAAATGAGTGAACTGTTCAAATGTTGCGGCAGCAGCGTCCAAAAGATGCACAGCAGTATGCACGCCAGTAACGTGGCGGCAAAGTACCACCTTACCCAGCGCGGACGCCGTTTCCTGAAAAGCGCGACAGCCACTGCCGCATGTGCCGGGAATGCCCATAATAAATTAAAATTTGCTTTGGTAACATAATGGTCGGTGCCTGCCCACATGAATACAAGGAATAATCCGAACAATCCCAAGAGCAGGAACCATGCGGCGTCGAAGCCTTTTAACGGAAGTTTGGCAAAAGTGGCGGTAGCGATTATTACCAGCAATGCAAGGAACAGCGCCGTAGGCGTGAACACCGGCGCGCTATGCAGCGGTTGTTCGCCGGGGTGGAACAGGTAACGGCTTTCCGCTACAGCCGGCTGCCCGTTAAGCACGGCATGGGCAACCGCTTCCGAAAGGAAATCCGGCAGGAACAGGTATTCGCGGGGCGTGGCAATACGGTCGGTACGGCTGCCCAATAAAATATCAATGCCCAATTTCGACCACGGCATCGTATGCAGGTGCGGGTACAACAAATCGCGGAACGTAGGACGCCCGTCGAGCGGTTTATCGGGCAATACCAGTTGCCCGCGGCATCCCGTTTCCAGCAAATCGCGGATGCGGGTAGTACAGTTGTCGAATAAAAAATCGTACAGGTAATATTTATTTTCGGGCAGGCTGTTGTTTACTAAAAAAGCGAATAGTTCCTGCTGCTGTTCCGGCGTAAGGTTTAGCGCCTGTTCAAAGACCCAGCGCTGCTCAACTTCATAAGCGAAGAGGAAGTTTTCAAACCTTGTTACGTTTAACATGTAGTTCAGTTTGCCGCGTACAAAGTCCGTATAGAAATGGGGCGCATGGAAATCGAATGTCCCGTAATTGAATACCAGGTCGAGCTGTTGCGCCGTGTCGCAAACGCGCACCGCGCTGTGTCCAAAGGTGGAATATAGCTCGTCGCCCGCGCCGCAAGTGAGTAAGGAAATGCGGGCGGCAGGCGAAAGGGGCTGCCCGCTTGCGGTGAACGCCGCGCAACAAACCGACATAATAGCAAGTAAACAGGTACGCATAGCCGTTGTTTATTGTGATACCACCACCATAGACGGCTGCCGCCCGCCGATAGCCTGGTAGCGTTGGTGGGTTTCGAGCGCCTTGGGGTAATCGCCGAGATTGATATAGGTAACCTCGAGGTTCCGCAATACCAGCGTGTCGGTGGGCGCTATCTGCAATACTTTTTCGAATGTTTCCAATGCTTTCACGCCTTTGCCGGAGTTGCCGTAGGCTGCGCCTAAATCTATCAACGCCGTAGTATTGCCCGGTTCAAAGGAAACGGCTTTTTCGTAGTAGGGAACGGCTTTGGCGGGGTCGCCCTGTTCGGTCATGTAAATGCGTGCGAGATGGAAGTTCGGCTCAAACCGGTTGGGTGCAATCTGGAGGATTTCTTCCCACTGCCGGGCGCGTTCGGCGGGGTCGGGGATGGTCGCCAGCAGTTCGCCCAATGGTCCAAAAGCAAACGGCGTGCCGGCATTGCGGCGGAGCAACTGCTTTAACAGGTTTATCGAAAGCTGGCGCGGGTACTTCGCCGTGCTGTCGGGATACATGTTGCCCAGCATGGTGTTCGCCCATGAATATAGCGTCAGCGCATTTTCATATACCGGGTGTATTTCCACCGCGCGTTTGGCGTATTTATAAATTTGCCGCGTGTAGAGGAGGCGCAGGCTGTCGTTCGGCGCCGCTTGCAGTTTGATGTTATATACGCGTGCCGCGTCGTAGTTGGCTTTGGCGCTCCTGGGCGATTGCAGCGCATCGGTAGTGGAGAGTGTGAAGTCGTCGAACCATATTTTATTGCGTGCAATGCTTTGCCATGAATACAGGCAAAGGACTACGCCGAGGAAACTTATAACTATTAACCGGTAATACCTTTCGCGCTTCACCCATTTGGGTAAATGAACGATGATAAAATAAGCCAGCGCTAAACAAAAACCCACCGAAGAGATATATACAAACCGTTCGTTCATAAAGGTGCCTATCATCACAAACACGTTGCAAACAATGCTCAGCGGCACAAGGTACCAAATCATGGCGTAGGCATAGATATTTTTACGCTTGGGCGACAAGCCCCATATTATAATGGCGAACATTGCGCCGTAAACCAGCAGCGGTAACCATACCGCAGGGTTGGCGATGCTGATGGTATTGATAAACTCGCTTATCCCGGCATTATTGATAACCACTTTCGGGATGTGGTACGGGTAATAGTCCGTCGTCAGCGGGTTGGGGTAAACCAGCAGCCACAGGTAACGCCCCAGCCCGTATACAATGCTTGCCGCCTTTTCAACGGAACGCATCCCCAGAAACGGGTTGTTCATCAATTCCACTTCCGGCAGCGGTTCCATGTTGATGACGCTCCAGCGTACGCACGTAAAGATGACCCCTGCGGCAAACGAAGGCAGCAAGGCCCACGCAATTGTCCGGGTTTGCGACGACTTCGGCGCGGTAAAAAGCGCTACCGCGAACATGGCGACAAACAGGAACGCTAATGCCTGCCCCTTTAGCAGCAGGAACACCGGTATGACGGTCAGCCCCGCGAACAGCAGGATATGTTTTAATTTATATTGCCCCGCAAAATAAATCGTAATCGGGATAATGGCTAAAAATGTCAGCGCATTTTCTTTCGCAAATACCCCACCCAGAAAACACAGGAACGTGATGAACAAAAAGCGCGGCTGTCGCGTATCCAGCCACCGCAACGTATAAAACAGCGCCGTCAACGCGCCGAGGAACGTCATAATCTCGTCGCGCCCCTTAATATTCGCCACCGCCTCCACATGCACCGGATGCGCAACAAAGAGCAGCGTCGCAATCACCGGCACGTTCAGCAGCAACTTCCAACCCGCCGCCTCGCGCACCGGGAACAGCCGCTGTAGCAATTTAAACAGGAAACATGCCACCAGCGCATACAGCACAATATTCACAAAATGGCTGGCGTAGGGCAACAACGTTTTCATGTACAGCGACGAATCATCGTCATTTTGCTTATATGGTGCGGCTTTGCTGTAGGTTACCGTAGACGTCGAGTCAAGTTGCGCTCGCACTTCCGGCCTAAGGTAGCGGAGCGGCAGTACAAACTGTGTTTTGGTCGTATCTAATTTATCGCGGATAATCTGCTTGGTTTCCGAATCGACAAAAATATCGTACTCCACCGCCAGCAGAGCGACCGACAGGGGGCGATAACGCCCACCGGGCAAGTTGGTAACCTGTGCCCCGTAACGGCCGATAAATGTATCGTATTTAAAAATCTTCGGGATACCATTGATACCTTCCTTCACAAATTCGTTTTGTGTAAGTACCATCGTGTCGTCCAGTGCAAATTCGTTCCACAATGTGTTACTGTAAATGGCAAAGCAGAAAGCCACAATAACAATATGCACCCGCTTGGGAAAAGACGCCGGTACAAATTTTTCAATTACAGGTGGCGTTTGCACTTGTTTTGCAGCTAACGGCGGCGTTTTCTTGACCGCCATTTTGCGAACTGGTTGTTTTTTCATCGCTGTAATATTTTTAACAAAGTGCAAAAATACAAAAAAAGAAATAGACCATAGGGTTATTTCTTTTTTTGAGACGCTACTTTTTGACCATGGTAGGTAAAAAAAACAGCAATCTATTTTACCTGCCCTGGTAATCGGGTATATATTTTTTTTGTTCTGCTTTTTTTTGTTCTGCCTTCTGATCAAACGCGGCTAATACGACATTCACATGCCGTTTTTTCCCGTCCCTTTTAATCATTATTTCTACCTGCTGTTCCGGACGGTAACGTGCAATTATTTCCTGTACCGC
>JAIRLT010000104.1 GCA_031259225.1 Prevotellaceae bacterium | reverse complement strand
AGCTAAACGAAAAATTAAAAAAGATTACAACGGGAAAAATAGCACTTTTGGAAATCGCTAATGATGAAGAATATACAGACAATTTTAATCTACTATGTTAAAACAGCACAAAGATAGGAATTATTTTTTAAATGCAATAGCCTTAGGGAATTATTTTTTTTGTTTTTCTAGATTACGCGGATTTAGGCGGATTACGCTAAGGTACGAATTACGCGGATTTAGACGGATTACGCGGATGCGTTGCGCGCTCAGAGTTGAGAGTTGGACGGTAACCAATTATGAGTTATGAATTATGAGTTATGAATTAGGCTGGCGCGGCAGCTAATTAGAAATTAGAAATTAGAAATCAGAAATTAGAAATTGGCTGGCGCGGCAGCTTAATTCATAACTCATAACTCCTAATTCATAACTCCTAATGGGCTGCTGCGTCATTTTCTATTTTTTTCGTACATTTGTGCCTTAATAAAAGTTGCCTATGTCGGAATCCTTAAAGCATGAGTGTGGAATAGCCCTTGTGCGCCTGCGTAAGCCGTTATCGTATTATAAAGAAAAATACGGCACGTGGAATTATGGTATAGAAAAACTGTACCTGTTAATGGAAAAACAGCATAACCGCGGGCAGGACGGCGCCGGGGTTGCCTCCGTGAAACTGCACCCGCAACCCGGCAGCGTTTATATGGATCATACACGCTCCAATTCCCCCACCCCTTTACGCGATGTGTTCGATACCATTTCCGCCGGATGGGACGGCTTCCGCCGGCATCCCGCCGCCACCGGGCAATGGATAACCGCCCATATCCCGTTTACAGGCGAGGTGCTGCTGGGACACCTGCGCTACCAGACGCAGGGCGACCGCACAATTGATTTTGTCCATCCGGTACTGCGCAGCAATAACTGGCGTTCCCGCAGCCTGACCGTAGCGGGGAACTTCACCCTCACCAACGCCGGCGAGGTGTTCCAACAGTTGGTAGAAATAGGGCAATACCCGCATAATACTTCCGACACGGTATCCCTGCTCGAACGCATGGGGCACCTGCTCGACCGGCAGAATGAAACACTGTATGGGCAATACCGCGAAAAATACCCGGCGTTGCCGCGGAAAAAAATCGCTACCTGCATCGAAGACCATTTGGATATCCCGTTCCTCCTCAAAGAAACCATCCGGAAATTAGACGGCGGGTATGTCATCGGCGGCATTGTGGGGCAAGGCGACGCCTTTGTGGTGCGCGACCCGCACGGTATCCGCCCGGCATTTTATTATGCCGACGAGGAGGTGGTGGTGGTAGCATCGGAGCGCCCCGTAATTCAAACGGCGTTCCGCGTGCGCACGGACAGCGTCGAAGAACTGCCCGCCGGCGCAGCGCTTATCCTGAAAAAAGACGGGTCGCTGGCGCTGGAACAAATCATACCGGCACTGGAACGCAAAGCCTGTTCCTTTGAACGCATTTACTTCTCGCGCGGTACCGACAAATATATCTACCGCGAACGGAAAAAATTAGGCGGGCAACTCACCGGGAAAGTGCTGGACGCTATCGGGTATGACTTTGACCATACCATTTTCTCGTATATCCCCAACACGGCGGAAACAGCTTTCTACGGGCTGGTGAAAGGCGTGGAAGATTATATGCTGCAAGACAAGCACCGGCGCATCCTGCAAGCAGATGTCCTTTCGCCCGGCGAATTGTGGAACATCATCGCCCCGCGGCTGCGCATAGAGAAAATAGCCGTGAAAGACGCCAAAATGCGCACCTTCATCACCGAAGGCGCATCGCGCAACAATATGGTGGAACATGTGTATGACGTAACCTACGGCATCGTCCGCCGGCACATTGATTCCATCGTCATCATTGACGACAGCATCGTGCGCGGCACCACCCTGAAACAAAGTATCCTGAAAATGTTAGACCGGTTGGAGCCCAAGAAAATCATCGTGGTCAGCTCGGCGCCGCAAATCCGCTACCCCGACTGCTACGGCATCGAAATGTCGCGGATGAAAGAATTTTGCGCTTTCCTCGCGGCTGTCGAACTGCTCAAAGAACGCGGCATGGCAAGCCTCGTCGAAGACGTGTACCAGCGTTGCAAACAGCAGGAAAAAAAGTCCGGCGGGTGGGTGAACCATGTCAAGGACATTTACCGCCCGTTTACGCCCGAAGAAATTTCCCGGAAAATTGTTGCCCTGCTGCGCCCCGAGAACATGCGGGCGGAAGTAGAACTGGTATTCCAGTCGCTCGAAGGACTGCATGCCGCCTGCCCGGACAACACCGGCGACTGGTATTTCTCCGGCGACTATCCCACGCCCGGCGGCGTCCGCGTGGTGAACAATGCGTATATCCGCTATTTTGAAGAAGAGAACAAACAACTGAAACTGATTTAACGCGGCGCGGCGGATACGGCTAAACAAATACGATTTTAACCATCATACTGTAACTTTAACTGTCATCTTATGAAAAATTTCTTCTTAATCGGCATGGCGGCTTTGTTGCTGCCGGCTTGTACTCCGCAAGAGGCTATCGTACCGGATACGTACCTCGTAGCCGAAACATTTTACCTGACCGTCCAGCCCCGCCCGGCGCCTGCCGGCGACTGGCAAAGCATCAACAGCGGCAGCGATTTTTATATCTATGCCGAAAAAAACCTGCCGGCAATTACGCACAGCGTGATAGAAACCGGCGTGGTGATTGCCTACCACGTGGGTGACTATGACAACCTGTTACCCTATATCCGTTCGTATGCCGCCGGCTCGTTTGAGGTCATCCGTTACGATATTCAGGCGGGGAAGATTACTTTCATCATTGAAAGTAACGAAGCCAGCCTGCCGCCCATTCCCGATAACTACGCCATGGAGTTTAAGGTTGTCGTGCTGCGGAACCGGTAAACGGGACGCCTGCTCCCCGCCCCCTCCAAGAATAGCATCAAAGCGTTCCCCGCCTGCCATTTTGTCCCCGCCAAAAGTTGTATCCCGACGGGAAGGGGCAGCCGCTATAATGCGGTGAATTTTGCCTATCTTTGCCTCGCTATTCAAAATAAAGCAGGATGAAAGTTATACAAATTTATTGCGAAAATACCCAGTCGTACCATACGTGCCCGCCCGGCGCCAGCCTGTATCAATTGTCGCAGCAACTGGATGCCCGTTTGGCGTCCGGCGTGCTGGCGGCGTTGGTGGATAACCAACTGAAAGACCTTTCCTATGAAATATATTTTGCGATGCACATCCGGTTCGTGGATATTTCATACCCCGACGGGATGCGGGCTTACCAGCGTTCGCTTTCATTCCTTTGCCGGAAAGCCGTGGAGGAGGTGCTGCCCGGTTATCGGCTGGCTATCGAACATTCCATCTCCCGCGGTTTATACGGCGAAATCACCAAAGACGGGCAGCCCGCGGGCGAGGCGGCATTGCAGCAAGTGGCGGCGCGTATGCGCGAACTGGTGGAAAAAGATATACCGTTTGTCCGTGTAAAAGAAGCCACCGAAAAAGTCATCGCCCTGTTCGAACAAAACGGGCAACCCGAAAAAGCATTGCTGCAAAAGACGCGCGGTCGTTTCTATACGACTATTTATTACTTGGACGGCTGTCCTGATATTTTCTACGGACCATTGCTCTATTCGACCGGCTACCTGAAAGTTTTTGGACTGGACAGGTACGAAGGCGGCATCCTGCTGCGCATGCCGCAAGCCGGTAATCCGCTGGAACTGGAGCCGCGCCCCAAACAGCCGAAACTGTTCCATATCTTCCGGCAACACAAGGAATGGAACGAGATACTGGGCGCAAACAGTATCGGTTCTATCAATAAAATTATCCAGCAAGACAAGGCGCGCGGTCTCATCCAAACGGCGGAAGCCCTGCAAGAACGCGAATATGCCACGCTGGCGCAACAAATACAAAAAGCGCACGACCGCATAAAACTGGTGTTGATTGCCGGACCGTCAAGCAGCGGGAAAACCACGTCGTCGAAGCGGCTGGGCATACAGGCAAAAGTAGCGGGCTTAAACCCCGTAGCGCTGGAACTGGATAATTATTTTGTAGACCGTGAGAAAACGCCCCGCGACGCCGACGGGAATTATGATTTTGAAACCATCGGCGCCCTTGACCTGGATTTCCTCAACGAACAGTTGGACGATTTACTGCACGGGAAAGAAATCACCATCCCGCGTTTTGATTTTATCGACGGGAAACGTTATTTTCCCGGACAGCGGCTGAAAGTGCGCCCCAATGACCTGCTGGTGCTGGAAGGCATCCATGCCTTGAACCCCGCCCTGACGGAAGGCGTGAAGGATGAAAATAAATTCAAAATCTATGCGTCGGCGCTCACGTCTATTTCGATGGACGAAAACAACCGCGTTCCGACGACCGACAACCGTTTAATCCGGCGGATTGTGCGCGACGCCAAGACGCGCGGCTACACCGCCAGCCAGACGATTGCCCGGTGGCAAAGCGTACGCCGTGGCGAAGACTGCTATATTTTCCCGTTTCAGGAAAACGCCGATGTAATGTTTAATTCGGCTTTATTGTTTGAATTGCCGGTATTGCGGCGGCATGCCGAACCGCTCCTGCACCGCATCCACCCCATCGACCCGTCGTATGCCGAAGCCTTGCGGTTGTTGAAATTCCTCAGCTATTTCGAAATGATTGCGCCCGACGATGAAGCGACTATTCCACCGACGTCCATTCTTCGCGAATTTATCGGCGGTAGCAGTTTTGTGTATTAACGCTGCGGGCTGTCCATGCGTTGTTCAAACCATTGCCACAGCGCGTCCCCGGGCGCCGGCGCGACAATAGCGACCGGCGTCTTTTTCACCGGATGCACAAAAGCCGCGCTGCGCGCATGCAGCGAGATGCTGCCATCGGGGTTGGAACGCGGCGCACCGTACTTCAAATCGCCTTTCACCGGGCAACCGATAGCCGCCAGTTGACACCGGATTTGATGATGCCGCCCGGTGAGCAGTTGCACTTCCAACAGGTGGTAATTGTCGCCGCCGGCAAGGAGCGTGTAGCGCAGCCGCGCTTCTTTTGCGCCCGCCCGGGGCGTGTCGAAAACGTAGGATTTATTTTGCTTTTCGTTGCGGATTAAATAATGTGTCAATGTGTCGCTGTCTTTGGCAGGGGGATTTTTCACGATAGCCCAATAAATTTTGTGCACGCCGCCGTTACGGAACAATTCATTGAGGCGCTCCAAAGCCTTGCCGGTCTTCGCAAAGAGCGTTACGCCGCTCACCGGTCGGTCAAGCCGGTGCGGCACCCCCAGGAACACATTGCCGGGCTTGCCGTCGCGCTCCTTGATAAATTGCTTCAGCAGGTCACACAACGGCGTATCGCCGGTTTTATCGCCCTGTACAATATCCCCCGCCCGTTTATTTACAGCAAGAATATGGTTGTCTTCGTAAAGAAAGTCGTAAGTCATAAGTCGTAAGTTGCGGCAAGCGCTCCGGCGCCAGCCTGAAACTGTAAATCCGTAAACCTGTAAATTCGTAAATCAGTATTGTTCTTTTTCATTGGGGAAATCGCCCGACTTCACATCTTTCACGTAATGCTTGAATGCTTTTTGCATGTCATCGCACAGGTTTGCATACCGCCGCAGGAAGCGCGGCGAGAACTCCCGGTTCAGTCCCAGCATATCGTGTGTTACCAGCACCTGTCCGTCCACAAATCGTCCGGCGCC
>JAIRLT010000078.1 GCA_031259225.1 Prevotellaceae bacterium | reverse complement strand
CATTCCGACCGGAGCACGCGAAGAATGAGCGTGCGGAGTGGAGGGATCTGCTGCATTATGCACCTGCTGCTTTGCATCACCCTGCGTTTGGGAACAGGTTCCTCCACTGCGCGGCTCGTGCCTCGCCGCTCCGGTCGGAATGACGGCGTTGCGAGCAGTAGGCAGTGCTGGCGCGCCAGCCCCTTTCACCCTTTACCTTTTACCCTTTACCCTAAAAGAAAGAACTGCCGGTGCAGAAATGTACCGGCGTTTTTTTTTGTAATATTTAAATCTTTGAATTTTGAAATCTTTATGCGCTCCGGGTGGCTTCAGGCTTCGCCGTCACAAAAGGCTGTGATGGTTTTTATATTTATTGTACCTTTGTGTGAATTTTTAAGAAGATATGGTAAAATCAATGACGGGCTATGGAAAAGCCGAACAATTAGCCGGACAAAAGAAAATCACGGTAGAGTTGCGTTCACTCAACAGCAAAACGCTTGACCTGAATTTAAAAATCCCCACAGAGTACCGCGAAAAAGAAAATGCCGTGCGCAATGAACTGTTTCGCGTGGTGAAGCGCGGTAAATTAGAGATGCAAATCATTGCCGTTTCGCAGGGAGCGGCGCTCCTGTCGGCTATCAACGATGAGGCGTTTCTTGCGTACTACCGGCGGTTAGACGGTTTGTTAAAGCAAGCCGGCTCGTCGGCAGCGGAAGCCGGCGTGGCGCAAATCATTTTGCGCATGCCCGATGTACTGACGGAGCCTGCCCTTGATGTGCCGGAAGAAGAATGGTCGGCGCTTTCCGGGTGTTTGCAACAGGCGCTGGCGGCTTTCGACTGTTTCCGTGCGCAGGAAGGGATGGCATTGAAATGCGATATCCTCACGCACGTAACCGCCATTACTGCGTTGCTCGAAGAAGTGAAAACCTATGAACCGCAACGTATGGAAACATTGCGGCAGCGTATGGAAAACAGCTTAACGACCCTACTGCAAAATGCCAATTACGACAAAAACCGCTTCGAGCAGGAATTGATTTATTACATAGAAAAATTTGACATTACCGAAGAAAAAACACGCCTGAAACAACATTGCGACTATTTTTGCCAAACCATAGAAACAGAAGAAGCGCCGGGGCGCAAGCTGTGTTTCATTGCACAGGAAATGGGTCGCGAAATAAATACGCTCGGCTCAAAAGCCAATCATGCCGGCATCCAAAAAATAGTGGTGCAGATGAAAGACGAACTCGAAAAAATCAAGGAACAGCTCCTCAATGTACTTTGATGCACGGGGCACGGCAAATGAAACTACGCACAATCCCGCTTTATACATCATACCATCATGTTTGCCTCCGAAATTAAATGGATAAAATCGCTTTCGCAGAAAAAATTCCGCGATGAATACGGTTTATTCGTTGTCGAAGGCAGGAAAATGGTCGAAGAACTGGTTTATTCGGCATTTATTACGCACCGGATTATTACTACCCAGCCTTTGGATTTTCCTGTTGCGGGACATTCTGTTGAACAGGTGAACGCCGCGACGATGGCGCGATTGAGCGCTTTGAAAACGCCGCCTTCCGTCCTGGCAGTTGTAGAAAAACCGGTAGCGTCGAAATTCCCCCCGCCCGCTCCGGACGAGCTGTTGCTGGCGCTCGACAATATTCAAGACCCCGGCAACGTGGGTACTATTATCCGACTGGCTGACTGGTTCGGTATCCGCCGCCTTGTGTGCTCGCCCGGCACGGCAGACTGTTATAATCCGAAAGTTGTGCAGGCTACGATGGGCGCTATCTTCCGCGTGAAGTTACATTACACGGAACTGCCGGAATTTTTACGGCAGGCGAAAAAATCAACCGTAATATACGGCGCATTTTTAGATGGGAACAATATTTATCAAAAACAGCTAACACCCGGCGGCGTGGTGGTAGTAGGCAACGAAAGCAACGGCATTTCGCCCGAAGTCGCTGCTGCCGTTTCCGGGCGTTTGTTCATCCCGCCGTTTCCTGCCGGCGCCGTTACCTCCGAATCGTTGAATGTAGCGGTAAGCACGGCTATTTTATGTGCGGAATTCCGGAGAAGGATAGTTCCCGTTATTCGATAGTTACTTCAAACCCCTTTGTTTTCAGTTGCGCCTGTAGTTTTTCCGCATTGGCGAGAGCGGCGAAGGGTCCGACAATATACACTGTTTTTTCTTTCGACGATTTTTTTATGATGTCTTTAGCCGTGTGTTGTTGCACGGCTTGCAGCAATTCCTGTGGTAACTTTTCCGGATACTCGCCCAAGACCACATTGTACACAGCCTTGTTTGCACTTTTGGGAGCGGTTTCCTTTTCCTTTGCAGGCGCAGTAACAGTTGGCTGTTGCGACGGCGGTTGTGGTGGCGCTGGCGATTTGTGTTTGTTTTCGTATTCGCGCGCTGTTTTCATAGGCGATTTTTTCCCGTCAATCAGCGCAATGATGATAGCGTCGCGAAAACCTTGCTGTTTAACGCGCGGCAACGCATCGTCCGCCTCTTTGTAAGTAGCGAATTGCCCGGCGTAATGCGTGAATAATTTTTTTACTTGCTGTATGAACACGGGCGAAAGTCCATTCAGTTCCTTTTGCGGCAACTTACGCGAGAAAGAGCCTATTTGTATCCGGTAAACCAATCCGGCGGTTACGGGCGGATTGGTAACTATGTGCGACGTCTTCCCGATGTTGAAAATATATATTTTTTCTTCTTCTGTTGGTTCCGGTTGCTGCGGCGGCAAAACATGTTTGGCGGGAAATACCGTCGCGGGCTTAAAGAACAAGGGGCGCGGAATTGCCGACGCCGGTCTGGTTAGCGATGACGCCGGCGCCGGAACGGCAGGCGTATATTCAGGCGCGATACCCTGCTCCAATAAACCGGCTTCAATTTTCCGGATACGTTCCATCGTCTGCCGGATGCTTGCCTGCATTTGCAACAACTCATTTTCGTAGTCATTTATTTTTGTTTGTATCGTATCGCGCTCTTCCCGGTCTTCCACCAACGCATACATTTTACGAATATAAGTCAAATCGTTTTGCACCAATGCTTCGTTTACTTGCTGCTGCTGCAAAATCCTGTGCAACGTCTGGTACTGGTCATTCGGATTATCACCGGGCGCCTCTTCTTCATCGGGCTGTACTTCATTTTTCACCGGTTGCAGCTTGGCAATTTGTTGAATTTGCAATGTCGAACGCCCCTGCTGCTTGGTAGGGTTTACTTCCAGCGCAATGCGGTAAACAGTGAGGCTATCGGTTTTCTGTTCGCGCGACGAAGTAAACAATGCTTCGGTATAATGGATATTCGGCACAAACAGCCAATCGTCGAAAGGGGATGAATACGGGAAACCGATATTTTCCGGCGTATTCCACTGTTGTGTAGCGGCATTGAAAGTACTTTTAAACAGGTCGTAGCCGCCCATTCCCGAATGCCCGTTCGATGAGAAATACAATGTTTGCCCGTCGGGCGTTACATAGGGAAACCGTTCGTCGAAAGTCGTGTTAATAGCTTCCACCGGTTCCGGCGCAGCCCATTGCTCGCCTTCGATACGGCGAAGCGTATAAATGTCCCAGTCGCCGGTGGCTTGTGAAGCAAAATAAAGTATGTTGGCGTCCGTCGCCGGAATAAAAACAGGCGAAAGCGCGTCGTTCGCCTTTGCTTGCAATAAATCCGCCGGAAGCAGCGCCCATTCGCCGGGAAGGTCGGTAGTATAATAATTAAAAAACTGGTTTGCCGGCACGGCTTTCTTTCCGGTGACTACCGGCGTTTCTATATAATGCAGCATGACCTGCCCATTTTCGCACAACAGTAATTGATGAGCGGCTTGCTGGCGCAATACGGTATCCCGGCTTTGCTCGGCAATAGTAGAAAAAATAGCCGCCGCTTCCTTAAACTGATAATTCAACCGCAATGCTTCCGCCTTGTGGAGCGGCTCCGGTAATGTTTGCGCTCCTGCAAAACGGGTTAATCCATGTAAAACAAATAAAAGAAAAAATAGTTGCATTTTTTTCATGGAACAAAAATACAAAATAAAAATTGAACAGGGATACGGGAATTAAGATATCCGGGAATTAAACGTAAAATTTAATAAGCCTGCACCGGCTACCGGAACACGACCACTATGAGAAAGTCCACCGCAAAGACTATAAGCCTCTGCTGCGGTGGGCGTGCACCTTAATTGTTCAGTATGTATGTAAGGATTTGTGCTGAACGGCGAAACAGAGGCTTATTTATTTTCCCCTGTTTTCTATTTCGAGAACATTTTTATTTCTAAAGGTTGCGCGATGAAACCCTAATAATAGCAAGGTATAGTATTGTTAGGAAGCACTATTTTTCTTGCTCCTTGTTATTATATTTATTGGACAAAATCTTACAGTTGGCGAAAACAACGGACAGCGCATATTATAAAATCTTGTGCTGTCGTGCTAGCACTCACCCAACCGCAATCATTACCATAGCCGGGTCTGTGATTTACAAAATGGTAATGATACCTACTATTTTCACTTCCACCCCACCATGCTTGTGTTCCGGCTCTCCAGACACTGTTTCGGTTGTCTTTTAGCTGTGCCCATCCGTAAATATCTTCGCCTTGATAACAATATGTATCTTTTGTTGTCAATTTCTTTACTGCCGATGTATTAACAGCGCTAACACCGATGACCCCACCTACGGCATATGCAGTTAAGCTTACAGTTGGTTCCACAGCGGTTAGAAAGGCTACCCAGTCTGAATTCATAGGTAAAACCCAACCGGAAGGACAAATGCCTTGTATATTTGCACCTTGTCCATTTGTTCCACCCCAAGCACCAATAGTCTCTGCAATAGTATAGCCTAAGCCACTTTCATCTTTATTGCCTTGACTAAATGCAACACCTACCGACGTACCTAAATAGCTTGCTAATTTCACATTTTGCGCCAGCCACCATTTATTGTCGGGCATGTAAACAATCCGGTATAATTCGTCATCCCGTGCGTCTTTTATCCACGCTTCCCAATTCTGTGCGCCGCTGGTGCGTTGTTGGCAAAGGTGCGTGGCGTCAATGTATAAATCGCTGCCGGAGTAAATGCAAAAGACGCCCGGACATTCCGTTTTATCTCTTATCGTGGTGGGCGTAATGGTTAATGCCGAAACAGCAAGTGTTTTTCCGGGTACTGTTTTGGTTGCGCCATTGGAGGCTATTAACGTAAACGGCGGCGTACCTTTGAAAGTATAAGTTCCATTGTTAGCCGTTACATTCGGCGGGTAGTCGGAAACGTAAGCGCACCAATTGAATTTAGTGGGGACATTGGTTAGTTGCACCGTAAGTGTGGCGCTGTAATTGGCAGAAGCATTACCCTCCAACCAAAACCCGTTCCGGTTAGTGCCGTCATACGATATGCCGGTAGCCGGTGAAATCGTTCCCACAGTGGCGCGTGCCCATGTGTTGCCCGAAGTCGTGTTGTTGCTGTTTACCGTAAGGTAATCTACCCACACCCATACTTTGGAAAGGTGCGTAACATCCCGTGACCCGGCGTTCCACCACACGCGGAAAGACACGGTTTTGTTTGCATAATTTGCGCCGACCGGCTCAACGTGCGTTACCTGTGCGCTTGCAACAATGCTTGCAAGCATTGCGAAAAGAAAGAAAATTTTTGTTCTCATAATTTTTTGTTTTTTATTGTTATTACTTTTTTGCAGCGCTGGGATTGTTTTATACACGTACCCACAAACACAGACGACATTTATAAAACAATCCCTTGCTGCAATTTTTTTCTCATTGCCACTTTCACGATTTCTACAATGTTTGTGGGATTTGCTAAAAACGAAAACGTGAATTTTAATTTACAGTTGCCTGAGGTCTTGAGAAACCCACCACAGAAAATAAACCAAAAATCACGTTAATAATATTAAGTATGATACGTCTGTGGTTGAAATTTCTCAAGTTTCAGGCACAATACATAAAGAACGTTATAACGCTGCAAATATAAAAC
>JAIRLT010000032.1 GCA_031259225.1 Prevotellaceae bacterium | reverse complement strand
GAAACCGGCAGGTTTCGGGTGCGCGTGGCGGTGATGTTCAAAAAGCTGGTCATAATGTTTTAATGTTCGGGTGCAAAGGTAAGAAAAAATCTTTTGGTACCAAAAAAATTATGAGTTATGAATTATGAGTTATGAGTTAGGCTGGCGCGCCGGAGGAGTTAAGAACTAAGAGTTAAGAACTAAGAGTTAGGCTGACGCGCCAGCCAATTAAAAATTAACAATTAGCCTGCGCCAGCCAATCAGAAATTAGAAATCAGAAATTAGAAATTGGCTGGCGCGGCAGCCTAACTCTGTAAATCCGTAAACCTGTAAATCCGTAAATTGTTTCCGGCGCAGCCAATTCATAACTCATAATTCATAACTCTTAACTCTCAACTGTTGTGCCATTTTTGATGCGAATACGAAGTGGTTCAATTCGGCATTATCGGTGCGTAAAATCTCGTCGCTGGCGCCTTCCCAGCGCTTTTTGCCCTCGTAAATAAAGATTACTTTTTCGCCGATTTCCAGCACGGAATTCATGTCATGCGTATTGATGATGGTCGTCATGCCGAATTCATGCGTGATTTCATGTATCAGTTCGTCGATGACGATAGAAGTGCGCGGGTCAAGACCGGAATTGGGCTCATCGCAAAACAGGTAACGCGGATTGAGGGCAATGGCGCGGGCAATACCCACCCGCTTTTGCATGCCGCCGCTCAATGCCGACGGGTAAAGGTGATTGACGTTTTCCAAACGGACGCGCTGCAAGCAGAAGTTTACCCGTTCTAATTTTTCGGCGCGCGACCAGTTAGTGAACATATTCATGGGAAACATGATATTTTCTTCCACCGTCGCAAAGTCAAACAGGGCGCTGCCTTGAAAGAGTAACCCGATTTGCTGGCGCATTTTCTTTTTCCCGGCAAACGACAAAGTATTATACTGGATGTCGTCGAACCAGATTTCGCCGCTGTCGGCATCATGAAGCCCCACAAGCGATTTAAGCAATACGGTTTTCCCGGAACCGCTTGCGCCGATAATAAGGTTCGTCTTGCATGCGTCGAATACCACCGACACATCCTCCAAAACAAGGCGTCCCTCAAAGGATTTATAGAGATGATTAACTTTTATCATTACAGTAAAAGATGGGTCAGGATTAAGTTGGAAATCAAAATGCACAGGCTGCAATTTACGATGCCGTTCGTTGCAGCCCGCCCCACATCACGCGAGCCGCCTTTTGCATGGTAGCCGTAGAATGCCGAAACCGATGTAATGATAAAATTGAATATCGCCATTTTTATAATCGCATAAACCACATAATAGGGCTGGAAAGCATACCGGATGCCTTCCAGGTATTGCTCCGGCATCACTACGCCGGTAATGGTTACGATGAGCCACCCGCCAAGCAGCCCAACGGAAAAACTCAATAACGTAAGCAGCGGGTTAAAAATCGTGGCGGCGCAAATTTTGGGGAAAATTAAATAGTTCGCCGAATTGACGCCCATTATTTCCAAAGCGTCTATCTGTTCCGTGATGCGCATGGTGCCGATTTCGGAGGCGATGCTCGAACCGATTTTCCCGGCAAGTATCAGCGCAATCATGGTGGAACTGAATTCCAGCAGCATGGTTTCGCGCGTCATGAAACCCACATACATCTTCGGGATGAACGGGCTGGTGAGGTTATACGACGTTTGCAGCGTAATAACCGCGCCTATAAATATCGACACAATCGCCACCAGCGGCACCGACAGAACGCCGACCTTTTCCAGTTCGATTACAAACTGCTTCCATGTTTCCGAAAAACGGTCGGGCTTCGTAAATACCTTACGCATCAACAAAAAATAATTGCCTATGAGTGCAAAAAATTTGGACATACTTTGCTTATCTGGTAAACAAAGGTACAAAAAAAACGGTAAACGGATACGGCTATTGCCTACAGCGCGCTGCTTACTCTTAGCCCGTCGTAGGCGGGGGCGGCGTTGGGCGGTAGGGAGGCAGCCAGTTCGGCGTGCCGCTCAATCTGGTGCGAAAGGTGCGAGAGGTAGAGTTGCTTCGGTTGCAGTTCCTCCGCCAGCGCTAAAGCTTCCGGCAGCGAAAAGTGCGACAGGTGCGGTGTGCGGCGGATAACATTCAAGGTTAAAATATCCAAGTTGCGCAGTTTTTCTTTTTCGCAGCTATCGATGTGGCTGGCGTCGGTGATGTAAGCCACATTGCCGATCCGGAAGCCCAGCACCGGCAACCGGTGGTGCAGCACGCGGATGGGCATCACGGTGATGCCCTTTACCGTAAAAGGGTTTTCGTCGATAGTAACCAAATTAAATTCCGGCACGCCCGGATACCGGTCTTCGGCAAAAGCATAGGCATATTCCTGTTTCAGGGCTTGCTGCACGCGCTGTTCGGCATAGACGTCCACCGGTTTCCCGGAGGTATAGTTTAATGCCCGCACATCGTCCAGTCCGCCTGCGTGGTCTTTGTGTTCATGGGTGAGCAAAATGCCGTCGAGCTGTTTCACCTGCGCCCGCAACAACTGTTGCCGGAAATCGGGTCCGGCATCCACCAGTATGGAAACGCCATGTACTTCAAACAGCGCCGAAGCGCGCAGCCGCTTATCGCGTGCATCGGTGGAACAACATACGCCGCAACCGCAGGAAATAACCGGTATCCCCTGTGATGTGCCCGTTCCGAGGAAAGTTAAATACATTTTTTTTAAAGGTAAAAGGGTAAAAGGTGAAAGGTAAAGGGTGAAAGGGGGCTGGCGCGCCAGCCAATTAGTCATATTAAATAATTAGTCACATTAGCACATTAAACAATTAGTCACATTAGTACCTTAGCGCGTCCTCGCGCAAAGCAGGCAAGTAGCAGCAGCGTTACGCCGCCGCCGCCGGCATAAGCCCATACGGGCGGCAAGGCAAATCCTTCTGCGGCAATTAATATATAAGTAGTGCAAACAGCCGTCATAAACAGGGCAGGCAAGAGGGTGATATAATAATTTTTCCGCGCTTTCGACAGGTACACGGTGATTGCCCACAGCGTAAATACCGCCAGCGTTTGGTTACACCATGCAAAGTACCGCCAGATGACGTCGAAACTTTCTTTACTCAGCAGCAGCAGCAGGATACACACGGCAAACAGCGGGGCGGACACAATGATGCGGCTGCGCAGTTTTTTTTGCGGGAAGCTCAAAAAATCCGCAATAATCAGCCGTGCCGAGCGGAATGCCGTGTCCGCCGACGTGAGCGGCGCCGCGATGACGCCCAGCAATGCCAGCGCCGCGCCGAAAGCGCCTAACCGTTCATGTGCGATGGTATCCACGACTATGGCGGCGTTGTTGTTATTCGCTTTCATGAAGTCATGGAACCCGTCCAGCCCGTTGAAAAATGCCATCGCTGCGGCTGCCCATATCAATGCCACGATGCCTTCGGCTACCATTGCGCCGAAAAACACTTTCCTGCCGTCGGCTTCATTCTTCAAACAGCGCGCCATCAGGGGCGACTGGGTAGCGTGGAACCCCGAAATAGCGCCGCATGCCACCGTAATAAACAGCATGGGGAACAGCGGCAATTTCGCCGCATCGGGATGTTGGTTCCCCCAGTTCGCAAAAGTCAATTCCACCATATTTCCCGTATGGAACAGCAATACCACAAAAATACTCACCGCCATAAACAGCAACGCAAACCCGAATACCGGGTAAACCCGCCCGATGATTTTATCAACAGGGAAGAGCGTCGCGAGGATGTAATAACAGAAAATAATTGCCACCCAGATACGGTAATCCACCGCGCCGCCGGTCAGTTTGACCAGCAAGTCCGCCGGTCCCGACACGAATACCACCCCCACGAGGATCATCAACACCACAGTGAACCCGCGCATCACCTGTTTCACCGTCCAGCCGAGCTGGTCGCCGATGATTTCCGGTAAACTTTTCCCGTCCGTGCGCAGCGAAATCATCCCCGAAAGGTAATCATGCACCGCGCCGCCGAAGACCGTGCCGAACACAATCCACAAAAATACGACCGGTCCGTACATGGCGCCCATGATCGCGCCGAAGATAGGTCCCAGTCCGGCAATATTGAGGAACTGTATCAGGAAAATCCGGCTGTTCGGCATGGGAACGTAATCCACGCCGTCGGCAAGCGTATAAGCCGGCGTCGCCCGGCGC
>JAIRLT010000001.1 GCA_031259225.1 Prevotellaceae bacterium | reverse complement strand
GAATTGCCTTCGGGTATTATTCAATTGGCGAAAGTATATATCGCAAAGAAACGCAAAATCAAAGTAGGTGATAAAATGGCGGGACGACACGGGAACAAAGGTATTGTAGCGCGTGTAGTCCGTGACGAAGATATGCCTTTCTTAGAAGACGGCACTATTGTGGATATTGTATTAAATCCGCTGGGCGTGCCTTCGCGTATGAACTTGGGACAAATTTACGAAACCGTGTTGGGATGGGCAGGCAAGGAGCTTGGATTGAAATTCAGCACGCCTATTTTTGACGGTGCAACGTTGGAACAAATTACGGAATATACCGAAAAAGCGCAACTCCCGATGTACGGGCGCACCTATTTACGCGATGGCGGCACCGGCGAATTATTCGACCAACCGGCAACTGTCGGCATGATTTACATGATTAAACTCGGACACATGGTGGACGACAAAATGCATGCACGTTCTATCGGTCCGTATTCGCTGATTACGCAACAACCGCTGGGCGGTAAAGCCCAGTTTGGCGGGCAGCGTTTTGGGGAAATGGAAGTTTGGGCGCTTGAAGCGTTCGGCGCTTCGAATATTTTACAGGAAATCCTGACGATTAAATCCGATGATGTTAATGGGCGTGCGCGCGCTTATGAAGCCATTGTGAAAGGTGAGCCGATGCCTGCGTCGGGAATACCCGAAGCATTGAACGTTATCCTGCATGAGTTGCGGGGCTTGGGTTTGAGCCTGCGGTTAGAATAAAATAATATAGAATAATTAAAGTCAATAAAAAATATGGCGCTGAAAAAAGATAATAAGCAAAAAAGCAACTTCAATAAAATTACTATTGGGTTGGCTTCGCCCGAAGAAGTGTTGGAATACTCCAGCGGCGAGGTGTTGAAGCCTGAAACCATCAATTACCGCACATATAAACCGGAACGCGACGGGTTATTTTGCGAACGTATATTCGGACCGTCGAAAGACTACGAATGCCATTGCGGAAAATATAAACGCATCCGTTATCGTGGAATTGTTTGCGACCGTTGCGGGGTGGAAGTTACCGAGAAGAAAGTACGCCGCGAACGTATGGGGCATATCACGCTTACGGTGCCGGTGGCGCATATTTGGTATTTCCGTTCGACGCCCAATAAAATCGGGTATTTATTAGGTATTCCTGCAAAAAAACTGGAAGCTATCGTATATTACGAGCGTTACATCGTAGTACAGCCGGGCGTTGCAGCAAAAGACGGCGTGAAAGCAAACGACTACCTGTCGGAAGAAGAATACCTTCATATAAGGGAGTCATTGCCTAAGGAAAATCAATTGCTCGACGATGAAGACCCCAATAAATTCATTGCCGGCATGGGCGCTGAAATATTATTGAAAATGCTTTCGAGGCTGGATTTGGACGTTTTGTCGTATGACTTGCGCCACAAAGCCGATAACGAAACATCGCAACAACGCAAGGAAGAAGCATTGAAACGCTTAATCGTAGTGGAAGCTTTCCGCGAATCGAAGCATATCAACAATCCCGAATGGATGATTATGAAAGTCATCCCGGTTATTCCGCCGGATTTGCGCCCATTGGTGCCGTTGGATGGCGGGCGTTTCGCTACGTCTGACCTGAACGACTTGTACCGTCGCGTAATTATTCGCAATAACCGTTTGAAACGCTTGATTGAAATCAAAGCGCCCGAAGTGATTTTGCGCAATGAAAAACGCATGTTACAGGAAGCGGTGGACTCGTTGTTCGACAACTCGCGCAAATCGAATGCGGTAAAAACCGATTCGAACCGTGCGTTAAAATCGCTTTCCGATAGCTTGAAAGGCAAGCAGGGACGCTTCCGCCAGAATTTGCTCGGTAAACGTGTGGACTATTCGGCGCGTTCGGTAATTGTAGTTGGTCCGGAATTGAAAATGCACGAATGCGGTTTGCCGAAAGACATGGCAGCCGAGCTTTACAAGCCGTTTGTCATTCGTAAGTTGATTGAACGCGGTATCGTAAAAACCGTGAAATCGGCGAAAAAAATAGTAGACCGTAAAGACGCCGTAGTATGGGATATCCTCGAAAATGTGATGAAAGGGCATCCGGTATTATTGAACCGCGCCCCTACCTTGCACCGCTTGGGTATACAGGCTTTCCAACCGAAATTGATAGAAGGTAAAGCTATCCAGTTGCACCCGTTGTCGTGTACGGCTTTCAACGCCGACTTCGACGGCGACCAGATGGCTGTTCACTTGCCATTGGGCAATGCCGCCATCCTGGAAGCGCAGTTATTGATGCTTGGTTCGCACAATATCTTAAATCCCGCGAATGGCGCGCCTATCACAGTGCCTTCGCAAGACATGGTCTTGGGATTGTACTATATTACCAAAGCCTTGAAAGGCGCGAAAGGGGAGGGAACGGTGTTTTATGGTCCCAAAGAAGTAACGATTGCTTACAACGAAAAAGCAGTAGATTTGCACGCGGTGATTAAAGTGCGCGTAAATCTTTGGCAGCCCGACAATACTTACAAAAGTGAAGTAATGGAAACTACGGTAGGGCGCATATTATTTAATCAGGTAGTGCCTAAAGAAGCCGGATATATCAACGAAGTATTGACAAAAAAATCACTGCGCGATATTATCGGGAAGGTGTTAAAAATAGCCGGCGTGGCGGTTACATCCAAGTTTTTGGACGATATTAAGAACCTCGGCTACCAAATGGCATTCCGCGGCGGTTTGTCATTCAACCTGAATGATGTGATTATCCCGAAAGAAAAAGAAAAATTAGTGAGCGAAGGCTATGCGTCCGTTGAAGAAGTAGTGAACAACTACAACATGGGTTTCATTACAAACAACGAACGCTACAACCAGATTATTGATATTTGGACGCACACCAACGCCAAACTTACGCAAACGGTGATGAAACAACTGTCCAGCGACAAAGGCGGTTTCAACTCTGTGTACATGATGTTGGATTCCGGCGCCCGTGGCTCGAAAGAACAGATCCGCCAATTAACCGGTATGCGCGGCTTAATGGCGAAACCGCAAAAATCAGGCGCCACAAGCGCAGAAATTATTGAGAACCCGATTTTGTCTAACTTCAAAGAAGGACTGTCGGTGTTGGAATATTTTATTTCCACACACGGTGCGCGGAAAGGGTTGGCGGATACGGCGCTGAAAACAGCCGACGCCGGTTACCTTACCCGCCGCCTCGTTGATGTATCGCAGGATGTAATCATCCATGAAAACGATTGCGGTACATTGCGCGGCTTGGTCGCTTCAGCTATCAAGAACAACGACGAAGTGGTCGAATCGCTTTACGACCGTATACTGGGACGCACCTCCGTGCATGATGTGACCCATCCGCTGACGGGGGAATTGATTGTGGCGGCGGGAGAAGAAATAACAGAAGACATTGCGCAGACCATCGAAGCCTCGCCGGTTGAACAGGTGGAAATCCGTTCGGCATTAACCTGCGAATCGAAAAAAGGTATTTGCACCAAATGCTATGGGCGCAATCTTGCTACCGGTCGCATGGTGGAACGCGGCGAAGCGGTCGGCGTTATTGCGGCGCAGTCTATCGGCGAGCCGGGAACGCAATTAACTTTGCGTACTTTCCACGTCGGCGGTACGGCTTCAAGTATTGCCTCCGACAATAAAGTCATTGCACGTTACGACGGCAAGCTGGAAATTGACGAATTGCGCGTAGTAAATAAACTTTCCGACGACGGCTCGAAAATGGATATTGTTATCGGGCGGTTGGCGGAAATGCGTATTGTCGATAAAAATACGGACATCACGTTGTACCACCACAGCATTCCTTACGGCGCGCAGCTTTATATGAAGCACGGCGTGGATGTAAAAAGAGGCGATTTGATTTGCGAATGGGATCCGTACAATGCCGTGATTATTTCGGAACTTTCCGGTAAAATAACGTTCGACAGCGTGGTCGAAGGCGTTACTTTCCGCGAAGAAACGGACGAAACAACCGGCTACCGCGAAAAGGTAATCATCGAATCCCGCGACAAATCACGCAACCCGACGATACGTATTTTGGATGCAAAAGGCGATGAAATTAAACAGTACAACTTGCCGGTGGGCGCCCACATCATGGTGAACGAGGGCGACAAAGTAAGTTCGGGCGATATCCTCGTGAAAATTCCGCGAGCAGTCGGCAAGTCGGGCGATATCACCGGCGGTTTGCCGCGCGTTACCGAATTGTTTGAAGCCCGCAACCCGTCAAATCCTGCGATTGTTTCCGAAATTGACGGCGAAGTCATCATGGGAAAAATTAAACGCGGTAACCGCGAAATTGTTGTACGTTCGAAATTGGGCGAAGAGAAAAAATATTTAGTGCCGTTGTCGAAGCAGATACTGGTGCAGGAAAACGATTATGTCCGTGCAGGGACGCCCCTGTCCGACGGCGCCATTACGCCGCTTGACATTTTGAATATCCAGGGACCCACACGCGTGCAGGAATATATTGTGAATGAAATTCAGGAAGTGTACCGCCTGCAAGGGGTAAAAATTAACGACAAACATTTTGAAGTTATCGTGCGCCAGATGATGCGCAAGGTAGAGATTGTGGAGCCGGGTGATACCCGCTTCCTCGCCGAACAACTGGTAGACAAATGGGATTTCATGTATGAAAACGATTCGCTGTACGATAAAAAAGTGGTGCAAGATCCGGGCGATTCAACCACCATGAAAGCCGGGCAAATGATTACGGCACGCAAGTTGCGCGATGAAAATTCGGCGCTTAAACGCAGGGATTTGAAACCGGTGGACGCCCGCGATGCGTTGCCCGCTACCTCCAACCAGATATTGCAGGGGATTACCCGCGCGGCATTGCGTACAACCAGTTTTATGTCGGCAGCATCATTCCAGGAAACCACAAAAGTCTTGGGCGACGCCGCTATCCATGGCAAGGAAGACTTGTTGGAAGGCTTGAAAGAAAACGTGATTTGCGGACACCTGATACCCGCCGGAACGGGCATGCGTTACCTCGACAAATTGGTCGTTGCCTCTATGAGCGACTATGAACGCATGAAAAAGAAAGCCGAAAAAAATTAAAGAATTTACGGATTAAACGGTACAAAAAGGAAAAGGATGCAGTGTTGTTGCATCCTTTTCCTTTTTTGATTTCTAATTTCTAATTTCTAATTGGCTAACGCAGGCTAATGTGCTAATGTGATTAATGTGCTAATGTGATTAATTAGCTGGCGCGCCAGCCCGCTCTCCATTCTCCACTCTCCATTCTCCATTCGCGAAGCCCCGGCTAATTAGCCACATTAGCCCATTCGTTACTTTACTTTGCTACTCAGGGGATGTTTCAGGTTGGTATAATTGCTCAGGCGTGCCGACACTTTCCCAATGATAATAGGCGTTTCAATCAACAGGGGCAAGTGGTTTTTGTCGTCGGATATCCAAATAATGATTTCGTTCTTCCCGTCGAAAACTTCGCCTGCTACCGGTTTGGCGGCGATTTTGATACATTTGAACGTTCCCAGCCCGCTGATTTTTTTCACTTCTTTCCCGATGTAACGGTAGTAGATATAGAACAATTCATCATCCACCGCAAAGGATATGGGGATGACTTGGTCTTTGGCGAAATGGTCAAAATCAAGGTTGCGGGAATTGTAAAACAGGCTCAATAAGTCAAAGGTGCAGGATTTTCCCTGTAGCACCTTTTTTTCGGCAGGGTTTGTTGCCCGCTGCACGGAAGCATGAATGGCATAACTGGCATGGTCAAAGGTGTAGGTATTTTTTATGGTATAACCGCCTTCATTGATATTGCGGTGGAAGTATGCGGGGCGCAGGTTGGAGGCAAGAAAGCGCGCGTTGTATATGTCGCGCACCATGAAAAAATTATCGTAGAACGGGTAGGTTTTGGCAGACGCCCGCACATAAAAATAAGTGGTATCGCGGAATTTTTCTTTGGTAAGCATCATCGTTGCCTCGCCCACATCGGTACTGAGAATTCCCAAGCTATAATTGGCGACAATGGTTAAGCGCTCACGTTCCTGAAACGGCAACTGCTCCGCAGTAAATTCCCGCACCGGCATGCAAGCGACATCTTGCTGCCCGAAAGCCATGCCGGTCGTAAGCAACAGGAAGAGGAAACATAGGGACACGTAAGGCGTGAAACGTAAGGTGTGAAGCGTAAAGCGTGAAGCGGACTTCCCCGGCTCTACTAATTTCTTTAATTCCATAATGTATTTTTAATTTCCGGTTGGTATGCCAGCCTCATTGTTTGTTATTTTAGTCGTAAGTCGTAAGTCGTAAGTCGTAAGTCGTGAGTCGTAAGTCGTAAGTCATAAGCCGGCTGGCGTGCCGGCTCCGTGCCCCATAGTTCATACTTCACTATCCGGTTTCTTGCGG
>JAIRLT010000232.1 GCA_031259225.1 Prevotellaceae bacterium | reverse complement strand
TCCATTCGCGAAGCGCCAGCACTGCCTACTGCCCACTGCCTACTGGTATAAAGTTGCTGCCGCGCCAGCCAATTAGTCACATTAGCACATTAATCACATTAGCACATTAGCCTGCGCCAGCCCCTTTCACCCTTTACCTTGTACCCTTTGCCCTTTACCCTAAAAGAAAGAACCGCCGGTAAGGAAGCTTGCCGGCGTTTTTTTTGAAATCTTTGAATTCTTAAATCTTTAAATTGTTCCTGCGCCAGCCAATCAGAAATCAGAAATTAGAAATTAGGAATTGCGCTGGCGCGTCAGCCAATCAGAAATTAGAAATTAGAAATTAGAAATTGCACCAGCCCCTTTCACCCCAAGAACCGGATGCAACAAAGAACCGGCAGTGCAGAAATGTACCGGCAGTGCACCGTTGCCTGTCCCACTTTTTTTAAGTACCTTTGTTCGTTATTCGAAAAAGACTATGGCAACAAAATATGTATTTGTTTCAGGGGGTGTAACGTCATCGTTGGGGAAAGGCATTATTTCCGCCTCGCTGGCAAAACTGCTGCAGGCGCGGGGGCTGCGGGTAACAATCCAAAAGTTCGACCCCTATATCAACGTTGATCCGGGAACGCTCAACCCCTACGAACATGGCGAATGCTACGTCACCGAAGACGGCGCGGAAACCGACCTCGATTTGGGACACTATGAACGCTTCCTGAATGTCTATACCTCGCGCGCCAATAACGTAACCACCGGGAAAATTTATGAATCGGTCATCAAGAAAGAACGTGAAGGCGCATACCTCGGCAAAACGGTGCAGGTAATTCCGCATATCACCGACGAAATTAAACGCCGGATGATGCTGTTGGGGAAAACGGGTAACTATGACGTGGTCATCACCGAAATCGGCGGCACGGTGGGCGACATAGAATCATTGCCCTTTGTGGAAGCCGTGCGCCAACTGCAATGGGAACTGCCCGACGAAGATTGCGCGGTAATCCACCTGACGCTGGTGCCCTTCCTGAGCGCCGCCAAAGAACTGAAAACAAAACCGACGCAACACAGCGTACGCATGTTGCAGCAAAACGGTCTGCAACCCGACGTAATTGTGTGCCGCACGGAACACCATCTCACACCGGAGATCCGCCGCAAGGTGGCGCTGTTCTGCAACATCAAACCCCACGAGGTGATTGAATCCATTGACGCCAAAAGCATCTACCAGGTGCCGCTGGCAATGGTGGAAGAGAAATTGGACGAAATTATTATCCGGAAACTGCAACTGAAAGCCGCGAAACAGCCCGACTTGAAAGAATGGTCGAAATTCCTGGACAAGCTGTTCCACCCGAAACACGAGGTAAATATTGCGCTGGTCGGCAAGTACGTGGAGTTACAGGACGCTTATAAATCCATTCTGGAATCCCTTATCCACGGCGGCGCGGCGAACGAATGCAAGGTCAATGTGCACAGCGTCCACAGCGAGCATATCACGCCGCAAAACGTAGTGGAAAAGTTAAGCGGCATGAATGGCATCCTTGTAGCGCCGGGTTTCGGCGAGCGGGGGATTGAAGGAAAAATCACCGCAGTGCGGTATGCGCGGGAGCAACGTATCCCGTTTTTCGGGATTTGCCTTGGCATGCAGATGGCAGTAGTGGAGTTTGCCCGCCACATTTTAGGCTATGCCGATGCGATGACTACGGAAATCAACCAAAATACGCCGCATCCGGTGATTGATTTAATGGAAGACCAGAAACGCCTAACGACCAAAGGCGGCACCATGCGGCTGGGCGCTTACAAATGTACGCTGGAAAAAAATACGCTGGCTTATAAAATATACGGACAGCAGGAAATCAGCGAACGCCACCGCCACCGCTACGAGATGAACAGCGATTACCTGCCCCGGCTACAGTCGCACGGCATGGTCGCCACCGGTCGCAATCCCGAAACCGGTCTGGTGGAAATCATCGAAATTCCCGGGCATCCTTTCTTTATTGGCGTGCAGTTCCACCCCGAATTGAAAAGCACCGTCGAAAATCCGCACCCGGTTTTTGTGCATTTTGTAAAAGCGGCGTTGAAGCACAGTAAACAGCAGGCAGCGGGAGTAACCATAAACAGTATATAGTATGATA
Organism: Prevotellaceae bacterium; assembly: GCA_031259225.1. Lineage (GTDB taxonomy): Bacteria > Bacteroidota > Bacteroidia > Bacteroidales > UBA932 > JAIRKX01. Next base: position 6,741 of record JAIRLT010000232.1, on the reverse strand, counting down.
CGGCATGTGGCAATAGAAAAACTGTGGGGGCAGTATGAGTTGGACTGGCACCTTCACCCCGATGTAAATATTTTGGCAGGAGTCAATGGCAGTGGAAAAAGCACGCTATTGAGAATACTGGATACGGCGCTTTCCGGCGGCAATAATTTATCGTTACGGTTGCCCCATCTTCGTGCACTCCGGATAACAGGCGAACAGATAGAAATTAACTTGCATCCCGAAGAAAGCGGCTATTGGAAGAATGAATGCGGTTGCGATTTCATAGGCACTTTTGATGAAATTACGTATGAAAAGAAAGCCTTATCACGGGAATTATCGCCGCTTGCGGCTTATTTGGACGCCATAACTTTTGATACCCAACGCCCGTCGCTGAATAACTACCGGTTGAAAGCTACGGAAAATCCCGCCGCCGGACACCGCATCAGCGACCGCTTGCAACAATGGATAGAAATTGTAAATGCCTTTTTTTCTATCACGCAAAAAACATTTGTCATACAAGGCAGCGACGTGTTTTTTAAACAGGCAAACGGCGAAAAACTGGCGTTGCACTTACTCTCGGCAGGTGAAAAACAATTGCTCATCATCCTGACCAACGCATTGACGCAGGATGAAAAACCATTTATATTGTTAATGGATGAACCGGAAATATCACTCGATATTGACTGGCAATACCAATTGGTAGATACTATCCGGAAAATTAATCCCTCTTGCCAGTTGATCATTGCGACTCATTCGCCGGCTATCTTTGGCGATGGCTGGAATAACAAGCTATTTTTCATGGATGAGTTATTAAAAAAGTAAACAATGCAGCGACGTGATTATTATCGTAAATGGGCAATGTTCTATGCGAAGGAGGCGGCGCTCGAAAAAATAGATGCGGTTATATTTGTAGAAGGAGAGACAGACAAGCCTTTCTGGGAAAAAATATTCCGGCATGCGCGGAAACAGGTACGCACTATTTCCGGCTGCAACACTGATACAAAAACCGGCGGGAAACAGGAATGCCTGAAATATTCCGGATTTTTATCCAAACGTTTTTTTATCTGTATCGACAGCGATTACGACTATATCCTGCAATCGCAACCAACCCACTGTGTACAAAATTTTATACTGCAAACATACGCCTATGCCATAGAAAACCATTATTTGGCGGCAAATGCCGGCTTGCAGGATTTCTTGAAAAAATACTCCGCTATTATCTATCCTGCTTTTTCAGCCCATTTGGCAAACGGCAACAGGATAGCTGAGTTTAACAGGAAATTTAATGACGATATTGCATTTGCCAACAGGCAGGACGCTACTTTGGACGCATTGCAAAAAAATATCCGGGTGAAATACCCCAGCGGCACGGTGGCTGTTAGTGCTACTGCTGCCGGACTTACCGTTGATAATACTTACTTATTTATCCCGGCAAAAACACTTAAACACAAACTGCAATGCGGCGATAACTTGTCATTTTCACATTTTCCGATGAATAAAATAATGGAAGACATTGCCACCCTGTTTGCTAATTAACATATGAAATTACATGCAAGAAAAAATATTTATCCTTGATTTCGGCTCGCAATATACGCAACTTATAGGACGGCGGTTGCGGGAACTGAATGTGTATTGTGAGATTTACCCCTACAATAAAATGCCCGTTCCGGATGAAAGCGTGAAAGGTATAATCCTGTCGGGTAGCCCTTATTCCGTGCGCGACGCCGGCGCTCCGGGAATGGATTTGCAACCGGTCAAGGGAAAACTTCCGTTATTGGGCGTATGTTACGGGGCGCAATATTTGGCGCAATATTCCGGCGGCGAAGTGCAGCCGTCGAATACGCGCGAATACGGCAGGGCGCAGTTGTCCGTAACGGACGCCACGGTTCCGATTTTCAAAAACCTTTCCCCTTCTTCGCAGGTATGGATGTCGCATGGCGACACGATTACCGCATTGCCGCCACAGGCAAGGAGCATCGCTTCGACTGCCGACGTGAAAAATGCAGCATACCTTATCGAAGGCGAGCCGACGTATGGCTTGCAATTCCACCCGGAAGTGTATCACTCAACGGAAGGGCAACAGATTTTGGAAAACTTCGTGAAGGAAATTTGCCGTTGCCGTTGCGACTGGACGCCCGGTTCATTTATTGAAAACACGGTAAAAACATGGCAGGAAAAAATAGGCAGCGATAAGGTTGTATTGGGATTATCGGGCGGCGTGGATTCGTCGGTAACGGCGGTTTTGCTGCATAAAGCTATCGGGAAAAACCTGTACTGCATTTTTGTGGACAACGGACTGTTGCGCAAAAACGAATTTGCCGGCGTGCTGGCATCCTACCGCGACATGGGTTTAAATGTTACCGGCGTAGATGCCGGCAACGAATTCCTTTCGCCGCTTGCCGGCGTGGAAGACCCCGAACAAAAGCGGAAAATAATCGGTCGCGTATTCATTGAAACATTCGACCGCGAAGCGCACAAAATCGAAAATGTAAAATGGCTGGCGCAAGGAACCATTTATCCCGACGTGATAGAATCAGTGTCGGTGAACGGACCGTCGGCGACAATCAAATCACACCACAACGTAGGCGGGCTGCCGGAACGGATGCACTTAAAAATAGTAGAACCGTTGCGCTCGCTGTTCAAAGATGAAGTGCGCCGCGTGGGTGCGGCATTGGGCATAAAGCCGGCGTTGCTCTGCCGCCATCCCTTTCCCGGACCGGGTTTGGGCATCCGTATATTGGGCGCGGTAAGCAAAGAAAAGATAACTATCCTGCAAGAAGCCGACGCCATTTTTATCGATGGGCTTCGTGAAGCGGGCTTATACAGCGAGGTATGGCAGGCGGCGGCTATTTTATTGCCTGTAAAAAGCGTCGGCGTGATGGGCGACGAACGTACCTACGAATATACTATTGCCCTGCGCGCCGTTACCTCTACCGACGGCATGACGGCTGACTGGGTACATTTGCCCTATGATTTTCTGTCTAAAATATCTAAAGAAATTATCAATAAGGTGAAAGGTGTAAACCGCGTTGTTTACGACATCAGTTCGAAACCGCCCGCCACCATTGAGTGGGAGTAATACCATGCAAAAAAACCGGAAAACCATCCACCATATTGCTCCATTAAAATAAATAAACTTTCGTTAATTTCTGCTGTCTTAAATTTAGAAACCACAAAGAAAGGAACAATACCGATAGTTTTGTTCCGGCTGTCCAAATGATAAAAAACAATCATACAACTTTTACTTTCGAAACGGCAATTTTCGCCGGCGGGTGCTTCTGGGGTGTCGAATATTATATGCAAAAAGCAAAAGGCGTAACCGTTACAACCGTTGGTTTCATCGGCGGAAGCAAATGCCAGCCAACATATGAAGAAGTGTGCAAAAAAAATACCGGGCATGCGGAAGCAGTGCGCGTAATTTTTGATACGACACAAACAAATTTTGAAGCACTGGCGCGATTGTTTTTCGAAATACACGATCCCACACAAACAGACGGGCAAGGACCGGACATTGGTCTGCAATACCGTTCGGAAATATTCTATACCACGCTTCAACAAAAAACAATTGCAGAACAATTGATAGACGAATTAGTGCATAACGGATATAAAGTAGTAACGCAAATTACACCGGCTTCCACCTTTTGGTCGGCTGATGAATATCATCAGGATTACTACAACAAAAAAGGGTTACAGCCTCATTGCCACGTACGCGTTAAACGTTTTAAAAACAATAAAGAGACAACAGAGCATGGATAGGTAATTTTTAAGATAGCGTGGCTTGTGCCATTTTTACGGCAGTGTAAATGTGTTTTTAGTAGGTTGTGAATATTCGCTGACGTAAAGATGGCACTTTTTTTTGATAAATTGTTGATGGTATACAAAAAAAACTTGCATTTACTGCAAGTTTTTTTAATTAGTCTTTTTGACGCTGTTAGTCGTTAAGCGAAAAACGGCGGAAACCGGTAACTTTCACTTCAGCGTCTGCCGATTTTAAATATTGCGCCACCGAAATTTTCCCGTCCTTTACAAATGTTTGGTCTTCGAGGGTGCTTTCCTTAAAGAATTTATTTAATTTACCCTGTGCAATTTGTTCAATCATATTTGCCGGCTTGTCTGCCATTTTCGGGTCTTGGCGGATTTGTTCGCGGTAAATGGTTAATTCTTTTTCGACAACTTCTGCCGGGCAATCATTGCGGCTCACCGATACCGGGTTCATCGCCGTAATTTGCATGGCTATTTCGCGTCCGGTTTCATTGCTGATAGCTTTTGAAAAGCCTACAATCGTTGCCACTTTCCCGGTCATGTGGATATACGATGAAATGAACGGCGCTTCCAGCGTGCCGTAATAAGCAATGACATGTTTTTCGCCCGATTTCCCGGTTTGTTGCGTAACCAATTCTTCAATGGTTGTTTCGCCGATGCGGGCGGCATGCAATGCTTCCGGAGTGGCGGGAAATTCTGCTAACGCCGTGTCGGCAATACTGTTTGCTAACGCCTTAAATTCGGCGTTCCCTGCCACAAAGTCGGTTTCGCAACCTAATGCTACCAATATTGCTTTCTTTGCGTCTGCTGAAATTTTGGCTATCACTGCGCCTTCGGTAGTTTCGCGGTCGGCGCGTTTGGCAGCTACCAGCTTACCTTTTTCGCGGATAATTTCTTTTGCACGTTCAAAATCGCCGTTGGCTTCCACCAAGGCGTTTTTGCAGTCCATCATGCCGGCGCCGGTCATTTGGCGCAACTTAGCTACATCTTGTGCTTTAATTTCCATAAATACTCCTTTTATATTATGTGTTTTTATTCTTCTTTTTTCCTCGCAACGGTTCTGCGGGAACGTATTTTCTTCCCTTCGCCGCTTTCTATATTTTCATTTGTGGGAACATTGACATTTTTTTCTTTCTCTACTTTCCCTTCCTGCAAACCGTCATTGATAGCCCGGCATAAAACAGAAACAACCAATGCAATGGATTTCGCCGCATCGTCATTTGCCGGGATTACATAATCAATGGTGGTAGGGTCGCAGCAAGTATCCACCATTGCAATGACCGGGATACTTAAGCGGTTGGCTTCTTTCACGGCATTCGCTTCTTTTTGTATATCCACCACGAAAAGGGCGGCAGGCAAGCGGTTCAAATCAGCGATAGAGCCTAAATTCTTTTCTAATTTGGCGCGTTGGCGCGTTACCTGTAACCGTTCACGCTTTGCCAGTGTTTCGAAAGTGCCGTCGGTAACCATTTTGTCGAGGGTGTTCATTTTCTTCACCGCCTTGCGAATGGTCGGGAAATTGGTCAGCATTCCACCGGGCCAGCGTTCCGTCACATACGGCATGTTTACCGCTTTGGCTTGTTCCGCCACAATTTCTTTGGCTTGTTTCTTGGTTGCAACAAAAAGAATTTTGCGACCGCTACGGGCAAGCTGCCTCATCACATTGGCAGCTTCGTCGATTTTCAGCGCGGTTTTGTGCAGGTCAATAATATGGATACCGTTTTTTTCCATAAAAATATACGGCGCCATTTTAGGGTTCCACTTGCGTTTCATGTGTCCGAAGTGGACGCCTGCATCTAAAAGTTCTTGGAAATTTGTTCTGGACATGTTTTTTCTTTTTTGTTTTTATTTTTTTGTTGTGAAGCGTTATGCTTTACGTCTCTTACTTCAATCATGCGGTAGTAGCGGTCAAAGCCAATCCGTATAATTTTTCGCGGCAAGGCAACTTCGCAAAATCAGCAGGCATTCGTACCTTGCTAATTCATGGCAGGAAGTTTGAAACCATTGCCGTGCATTGTAAACGGTGAAAAATTACCGTTTACTGAATTGGAAGCGTTTGCGCGCACCGGGACGACCGGGTTTCTTGCGTTCCACCTCGCGGGGGTCGCGGGTGAGCAAGCCGTTGGTCTTTAATACCGGGCGATGCGCTTCCTTATCGATTTTGCACAATGCGCGCGCTATAGCCAAACGGAGCGCTTCTGCCTGTCCTTTGCTGCCGCCGCCATCCAGATTAACTTTGATGTCGTAGTTGGCGGTGGTGCCGGTCAATTCGAGCGGTTGTTTGACGATGTACTGCAAAGTGTCCATCGGGAAGTACTGTTCCATCGGGCGATTGTTTATCACAATAGCGCCTTTGCCGGGATTTACGTAAATGCGGGCAATGGCTGATTTTCGTCTTCCAAGTGCGTTGATTACTTCCATGCTCTGTTAAATTTCATTTAATGTAATTTGTTTGGGTTGTTGTGCCTGATGCGGATGTTCTGCGCCTGCATACACATGCAGGTTGCGGAACAAAGCGGCGCCAAGGCGGTTTTTAGGAAGCATACCGCGTATGGCTTCCTCTACTACTGCAAACGGTTTACGCGACAGTAACTCTTTGGGGGTTGCGAAGCGTTGACCGCCGGGATAGCCGGTGTGACGGACGTACACTTTATCGGTCAATTTTTTGCCGGTGAGGCGGATTTTTTCGGCGTTAATGACAATAACATTGTCGCCGCAATCTACATGAGGCGTAAAATTAACTTTATGCTTGCCGCGAAGCACGTATGCCACGCGCGAAGCAAGACGTCCCAATACCTGATCCGTAGCGTCAATAATCAGCCACTCTTTGCTGACGGTGGCGGCATTCGCCGATACGGTCTTGTAACTTTGTGTGTCCACGTTCTTGATGTTTTAATTAATACCTGTTGTTTTTTTCAAAAGGGTTGCAAAGATACTACTTTATTTTGGATTTACAAACAAGTTTTTAACATTTTCCAAAAAATAACGGTTTAACCGGCT